>CAZZVG010001250.1:0-2458 GCA_964657295.1 Iningainema sp.
CTGAAAGTGGGTTGATTGCCCCAGAGCGGTTGTCTAATAAGCAAGGAACGATTAACCAGATAGCTGACTGTTCGCAGTCCGGGCAACAAGTTAATCCCAACTCCTTGCCAGAATCCGCGTCTCTTTAGAGCGCGGTGTGGCTCAATAAGATAGCCTCAACGAGGGTAACGAAAAATTCCATTCCTTTTAAGTCTGGGAGAATAGTCGCCCCGTCACCATCCTTTGTCTATTAGTAAGGGCAGGTTTCATCTGTTAATCTGTGGGTAGACACTTGAGATCAAGTTAAACCCGTCCTTAGTATTTACAAATGACAAAGGATGTACGGCATTTCCCTGTGATTCCTCCCCAGCTAACAAAAAGCATCGGTGGGGAGTCATGCCGGATTTGGTGAAGTCGTTTACCGCCCTACTTTACTGGAGCGTTGAAAATCATGTCTTTTAATCTTGGTTCTCCCAACCCTATCCAACCATTAAGCCTTGGTAACACTGTAAGTGCGGGACTGCGGCTTTATCGATCTCATCTAAAAGACTATTTTTTACTTGCCCTTAAGGCTTATGTGTGGCTGCTTGTTCCAATCTATGGTTGGGCAAAGTTTTATGCTTTGATCTCGCTGATTTCTCGTTTGGCTTTTGGTGAATTGGTCAATCAACCCGAAAGTATTTTATCAGGTCAACGTCACGTTAATTCTAAATTGTGGCAGTTTTTAGTGACGATGCTGTTAATGTTTCTGATAGGCATAGGCATAATCTTCGGTGCTATACTTTTATTTGCCTTCTTTGGCATTTTTATAGGAGTGTTGGTCGGTAGAGGTCTTCAAGGAAATCCTACAATATATTTCCTTATTGGTCTGATAACCATTGTGATTAGTATTGCGGCAATTGTGGCGCTTTCCTGGTTCTTTACACGGTTTTATTTAGTGGATTTGCCTCTTGCGATTGAAGATAATGTTGATGGTGTGTCCACTATTGGTCGTAGCTGGGAGCTTACTCAGGGTCACGTTTGGCGGATTCTTTCGATTACTTTTGTTGCCTTTTTGATCCTTCTACCCATCCAAGTTGTTCTTCAAATTATTATAAGTAGACTTAGGGCAATTTCTGAATCTTTGTTAAATCAAGGTTCTAGTTTTTACAGCCTGCTTTTTTCCGTGCTAATCATAGCTTTAAGTTTCTGTGGTGGTGCAGTCGTTGTGCCATTCTGGCAATCTATCAAAGCTGTCATTTATTATGACCTGCGGAGTCGTCGTGAAGGGTTAGGCTTGAAGTTACGCGATGCTACGCAACGGCTTAAGCCGTATCGCGATGTGTAGATGATCTTTAAATCCTCGCTGGGATCAACAGCCATGCACCTTTTCAATCGAGTAAAATTCCGTACACCAGAAAGTGTAGAACTAGAATTTACCCTTGCTGGCATTGGTAATCGCGCTTGGGCAGTACTGATCGACTATAACGTTTTGGGTATCATTTTACTACTTTTTCTCAGTCTTTTATTCATAGTTTCTATTCAACTAACTGATGTTTTGAGAGCGATTTTTGGCAGCAGCGTGTCTACTTGGTTACTGGCGATCGCCTCTATTATCAGTTTCGGAATTTACTCAAGTTATTTTGTCTTTTTTGAAACTTTATGGCAGGGTCAAACGCCTGGTAAACGCTTCGCTAAAATTCGTGTAGTCCGAGATGATGGTAGACTCATCGGGTTGCAACAAGCAACACTTCGTGCCTTACTAAGACCGGTTGACGAAATGTTATTCATCGGAGCTTTTTTAATCGTGTTTGGTCGCCATGAAAAGCGTCTGGGTGATTTAGCAGCTGGCACCATTGTAATTCAAAATGAGACACCCATAACATCAGCAACTTTGACAATTTCCGAAGAGGGTAAGTTAGCTTCTGAGCGATTGCTAGACATTGCCGATTTATCAGCAATGTTACCTGATGATCTGACTATTATTCGCGAATATTTGCTTAGACGTGGCAAAATGACATCAAAGGCAAAAGCACTAGTAAGCCTACAACTCGTCAACCAGCTTTTACCTATTATTAAGTTAGAAAAGATACCAGACAAACTTACTCCTGATATCTTCTTAGAAGCTGTTTACCTTATGTATCAGCAATCTTTTACATAGTGATATTAAGTTATGCTGAATACTTATAATTAAGATTCATGCGGAGATCGGGTTACTTCGCTCCTCCTGGTAATACATATGAGTCAAAAATTTTCTCAAATAGAAAGTCGTGAGATGCTGAAGTGGCTAAACCACAACCGCCAAATGTTATTGGATTTCTATAGAAATCAATATATTGCTTATAATACTAGTGGTTTAATAGCTCATAGTGAAAACTTGCGTGAAGTTGTGAAGTTGGCAGAGGCTTCAGAACAGCCCTTTGCAATTTATTTAGTCCCCCGCCAGACTGCTTCTATCCAAATTTTGCCAATTCGCTTTCGTACAGTAACTCGTCATGAT
>CAZZVG010001251.1:0-2453 GCA_964657295.1 Iningainema sp.
TGGCGTGGGCTAGTTCAGATCTAGGTTTCGGGCATGAGAGTGCGTAAGTCCTGTTTGTAATTACCAATTCTGATCAAGATAAAAACGCCAGTAAATACGGTGCAAAAACTGGCGCTGGTGTGATTTTTTGTGAGAGCACCAATTTAAGCAGGCTGGTGAGAAACTGTCTATGGGGTTTGACCCCCCTCCAGTTGTGTCACCCTGCGCCCCTACAAACTCATAAATTTTTCTAGCTAGCTAGCGATTGTTTGTTGTAAGGGCTGCCAGTGGAAATAGCGATCGCCACCCCTCTCGATCACCACTTTGACTCTTGGTTCCAAACTGGGTAAAGCCGACAAAAATTCTACCTCCTGATGGGAAAGAATATGACCTTCGATAATCCAGAGCAGCAAACCTTTTGACTTGGGTGGTAACTGTTCTAGTTGATAGCCGATAATTGGCGGTAGATAATAGACAGAACCGACTGCGGCACCACTACCAGTACTTTTTTTACCAAGGTGAGGAGGCCTAACTCCATGAACTCCTGTGAGGTAGGCAGCTAAGTCCCCCAATCCTCTAGCAGTTATGTGGAGTGTCGTGTAGCCAGCTGCACGCAACCGACGTCTGTACCGACCTTCAAAACCCCCTTCCAGAGGTACATAAACACCAATAGAACCAAATTTTTCCAGATCGCGAATCAAGGCGTTGCCAGTTGTAATGAGTGGCATAGATTGTTTTGTTCCTTCCCACTTGAATATCTACTATTATTTACGAAGAATGAGGCTAATTCGTCAAAGTGCTTTGGTTTATGTGTCAGGATTTGGGAAGACTTAAGAATTTCGGAAAATGATCTAGACAAATCTAGTGACATGACTTATACTCTAAGATCGTGACCAAATTTTTACATTGGGTTGCACTTTGGTGAGAATTTCCGGCTGATATTAGCATCATAAAGTTGATGATTAAAATCTGTATCGGATAGAGTAGCTGAAATTGGTAAGAGACTGCTAAACTAGAAAAGCCTTTATGTCAAATTAGAAGTGTTTGGGTGAAAACCAAAGCTAATCCAAGAGACGAAAGGTGGATTGACTCCTGTAGCTCCTCAAAAAAGTAGGCAAAACTTTAAACAATTGTTTAAAGTAGTTAACTAGAAGTAAAAGCTGAGCAATCTTGGCTCGCTTTTCACACTGCATCAGTCCGAAAAAATGGATACTGGGCGCAATCTGTCGCTTAAGTCCGATTGAAACTAAAAAGTGCCAGAGCAATAGCTTGGCTCAAAGCATTGCTGCACAAAGCTCATAGCTCCAACGCATTGCATTGCAAATCAAAAAGTTATCTTCATCCAAAGTGGAAAGCGCTTTTGGCTGTATTGGTGACGAAGTTAGCAAAAAAACACGGATTCATCAAACAGTACAAACATTTGGTGGAGAAAAGCAAGAAGTTTGAAAGGTTTTACCTAACTGTACAGACTTCAGAGGTAAATGACAGTAAGCGTCAGTGACGTTTTACTGCATCTTGTCCTCAAAAAGAAAGTAGCTCAAGTTAACAATTAAAAGGGGAGCCAGTAACTGTGTCTGTAGGTATTCTCGGCACTAAACTGGGCATGACTCAAGTATTTGATGAAGCAGGAGCCGCCATTCCTGTAACCATCGTCAAAGCAGGGCCATGCACAGTTACACAAGTAAAAACGAAACAGACCGACGGTTACTCCGCCATTCAAGTAGGCTATGGCGAAGTGAAAGAAAAGTCCTTAAATAAACCATTGCTGGGACATTTGGCTAAATCATCTGCTCCAGGATTGCGTCATTTACGGGAGTATCACGTTGATAACTCCAGTGAATATACTTTAGGTCAACATATTAATCCTGATATTTTTAGTGCTGGTCAGATTGTAGATGTCCGTGGTACAAGTATCGGTCGCGGTTTTGCGGGCAACCAAAAACGGAATAATTTTGGTCGTGGACCTATGTCTCATGGTTCCAAAAACCACAGAGAACCGGGTTCGATCGGTGCTGGTACAACTCCCGGTCGCGTATATCCAGGAAAGCGCATGGCAGGACGTTTGGGTGGGAAAACCGTGACAATTAGCAAGCTAACTGTGCTGCGAGTAGACCCAGAGCGCAATATATTGCTCATCAAAGGATCTGTTCCCGGTAAACCGGGCGCATTGTTGAGTATTACGCCGACAAACCAAGTTGGTAAGTAGTTAATTGTTAATGGTGAGACCAGTCCTGAACGCGTTCGCGGAGCGTCTCCCCTTGGGAGAAGGCGGAGAGAAGTTGCAAGGAGGAGCCAGCGCTGTAAACCTAGGCGACTGGCGTTGGTTTCCCTCCGGGCAAACTTCGGGGTTTCCCGCCGTAGGGAACTGGCGTTAGCGAGTCCTCTCCCAAAGGGAGACGCGAAGGGCGAACGAGCGTCACCCGACGGGTTAATGGTTAATAGCCTCTGACTCAATCAACAATTAACAATTCAAC
>CAZZVG010001252.1:0-2450 GCA_964657295.1 Iningainema sp.
ATGCAGCCATCAACCTAGGTCAAGTTTCAGAAGAGTATATAAGTAGTAGGGTGGGAACCATCCGAAATTAGATGCCTGTGGACAGTAAGGAGCCGACTCCGCTGGTTGAAGCAGGAATTGTTGAACAATGTCTTAGGATGTCTAGTAAATAAGGTTCAGTAATGCGTTATGCGGTTGTGATTGAAAAGGGGAAAACTAGCTACGGTGCATATGTTCCTGATTTACCTGGTTGTGTAGCTGTGGGTGAAACCATAGAGGAAGCTAAGGTACTCATTGCCGAAGCAATTGAATTTCATCTAGAGGGGATACTTAAAGATGGGTTGCCCATTCCCCAACCTACCAGTATTAGTCACGATGTTGAAGTACCTGTTGAGTTGATGGGATTTTGATGGTTTTGGCGTTGCTAAATTAAGGGGATGAATTTTGGCTCACGCAAAGGCGAGCCAGCACTGCAGGCGGAGAGAAGTTGCAAGGAGGAGCCAGTGCTGCAGGAGGGTTTCCCACGCCCAGGTGACTGGCGTCGCAAAAGCGCTAAGAATTGACCTTGATGCTTAGTCAAAAATATCATATCCCGTAAATATGCAACGCCAAAGTTTTCAGTAAGTAGCGGCTCAAGCTTTGCTGACAGCTATGCCTGCAACTGACAAAGTAACAAACCAAACCATTGATTTTTGTCAGTCCACACTTTTTGTGGTACTAAACGCAGTGCTTTAAGTTCTTGTTGGATGGCTTGTAAGTCGAATTTGCGGGAAATTTCGGTGAAAATGGTTTCAGCCGGTGCAAAATTAACGTTGAGGTTGAGAGCGCGTAATTCGACAGTTTGCGATCGCAAGCTGCGTAAATGCATTTCTATTCGCTGCTCGGTTTCGTTATAAAACGCCAAGTGAGAAAATTGGGTTGGATCGAAATTGCCATCAAACCGCCAATTTAAATGCTCTAGCATGTTGAGGTTAAAAGCCGCCGTAACTTTCTGGCTATCGTTATAAGCTGCTTCCAAGATGTGTTTGGGCTTTTGCAAATCCACCCCCAACAAGAAATATTCTCCTACTTGCAAAGCATCCGTAATTTTGCTGAGGAATGCATCACACTCTTGGGGATTTAAATTACCTAAACTGCTGCCAATAAAAAAAATCATCCGACTGGGTAACGGAGTCGGTTCGAGTTGTGCTAATGCCGACTCATAAGTTCCTGCCAGTGCATGAATTTCCAAAGATGGATAATCGACAAGTAGCTGCCTAGCACTGCTTTCAAGCATTCCCGCACTAACATCAATTGGCAGATAGCGTATAGAGTCGCCTAGCTGATTGTAAGCATCTAATAAAATACGGGTTTTAGTAGAACTTCCACTGCCAAGTTCTACCAGTTCGCAAGCGCCAGTCACTTGTGCAATTTCACTAGCACACTGCTGCAAAATTGCTGTTTCGGTACGTGTTAAGTAGTATTCTGGTAACTCACAGATTTTCTCAAAAAGTTCAGAACCACGGTCATCATAGAAGTAACGGGCAGATAAAGTTTTGGGTGTTTGAGTCAATCCCTTCACTACATCACTGCCGGGAGAAAGAGAGACTATTGGATTTGCTTCTTGCAAATAGTGTACTGTTAAACGTTCTTCATTAGCCTTTTTAGAACTAAATTTGCGATTGCCTGTTTGAGATATTCTCATTAAACCTCCATCTGGTTGACGGTCACAGGATGCTTTTAAAAGAAAACACCGATAGTCAGCCAGTCAATCATACAGTAAGAATCAATAACATCTTGCCTGGGCTAGATTGATTGAACTTTGTGGCTCAAGTTTGAGATTTCTGGAAATGTTTGACAGAAATTGACAAAAATGATATGTAATTTCAGTTATCGACGATCATTGGATGCACAGCGAAACCCTGCAAAGAGTTGGCGCACGGTGGGATGATACCAGTTGCGAAAACTAGAACGCAGTGAACAAGGACATGTTGCCCAGCTCCCGCCTTTTAACACTCGGTGCTGTTGGTCAAAATAAACTTGCGAGTATCCAGCGTAAGGGTAACTTTGGAACCCAGAGTAACTCTCAAACCACGAAGCAGTCCACTCCCAAATATTTCCCAGAGCATCGTATAATCCATAAGCACTTTGCCCAGCCGGGTAAGCATCTACAGAAGTTGTCTTCCCGATTTGAGGAGAAGCTAAATCCTGATGAGGAATTGAGAAATTACAATGTTCTGATGTTGGTTTTTTATCTCCCCAAGGATAGATGCGGCGACGGTTAGCTTGTGCATCCCAACTTACGGCTTTTTCCCACTCGGCTTCTGTGGGTAAGCGCTTGCCAACAAATCGCGAGTAAGCTTCCGCTTCATACCAACTGACACCGCAAACGGGGTGATTATCCCTAGTGCGATCGCCACACCAGTAAAGTGGTTGTGTCACGGACTCAGTTTGTCGCCATTCCCAACCAGCTGGCAACCACCAACAAGGAT
>CAZZVG010001253.1:0-2442 GCA_964657295.1 Iningainema sp.
ACTAACCACTAACCAACTATTATGCTCAAAAACAAAACTCTCCTCATCACAGAAATTGGTGGATTTGTCGGTATGCGAGCGGCTGAGCTTGCTATAGCTCAGGGAATGAAAGTTTGTGGACTGCAAAGTTCTTCAGATAAGACGAGAAAAGCGCAAAACTTGGGGATTAAGGTGATTACTGGTAGTGTTACCGATCCAGCGATCGCACAAGTTGCCTGCAGTGGAGTAGACATTGTTTTGCATACGGCGGAAGTCGCCAAAGAAGGCGGTTCCATCGACCAGTTTCGTGACATCAATGTTGGCGGAACAATTAATATGGCTAAAGCTGCCAAGAACGCAGGTGTCAAAACCTTCGTTCATATCTCAAGTGTTTTAGTCTACGGCTTCAACTATCCCGATCACGTCACGGAAGAAGCACCACTCGCGAACGAAAAGAACCCTTACTGTCAAACCAAAATAGAAGCAGAAAAAGCACTTTTAGAACTGAATTCTCCACCAGATTTTGGGATTACCATTATTAGACCGGGAGATGTTTACGGCCCTGGAAGTATTCCCTGGATAGTTCGACCACTTCTATTGATGCGTCAAAAATTATTTGCATACGCCAATGAAGGACGGGGAGTCATCAACCATGTTTACATTGACAACTTGATTGATGCTATCTTTCTCGCTATTGAGAAAGAAACATCCGGAGAAATCTTTAACATCACCGACGGACAAGAAACTTCTTGGAAAGAGTATTTTGTGCATTTAGCTGATATTGCCGGATTACCTGCACCTTTTTCCATGCCCAAAGATGAACTCAAATTGTTCCTGCAACTGCGTTATCAAGGACAGAAACTTTTCCGTAAACAAGGAGATCTTCTACCAGAAGTCGTAGATTTTATGACTCGTCCTTACGCTTATTCAATTACCAAAGCACAGAACGTATTAAGTTACCAACCAACAGTCGATCTCAAAGAAGGAATGCGACGCACGCAAGAATGGGTTCAGAAAACCGATCTCCAAAAATTAATGCCATAGTCGAGAGCGTTTAAATTGCACACTGACTTGTGAAGGTCGTCATTAGCCCTTTGTGGTAAATAACTAAGGACTAATGACAAATGACCAATGATAGTCTTAAGACTTTCTCTGCGAAAATCCTAAAATCCTAACAGAATTATGAGCTATAAACAGCCACGGTTAAGTATTGGACTGCCTGTCTATAATGGCGAAAAATTTATCAAGGAAGCCATAGATTCGATTTTGGCTCAAACCTTTGAAGATTTCGAGTTAATTATCTCAGATAATGCATCAATAGACAACACAGAGGAAATTTGTAGAGCATACACTACTCAAGACCAACGCATCCGTTACTACCGTAATGAAAAGAATATCGGTTGCGCCTGTAACTTTAATCGTGTCTTTGAATTATCTTCAGGTGAGTACTTTAAGTGGGTGGCTCATGACGATTTACACGCTCCAGATTTTATCAGCAAGTGTATTGAGGTACTTGACCAAAACCCTGAGGTTATTTTGTGCCACTCTCAGGTATATTTCATTGATGAAAATGGCAAATTCTTACAGAACTACGATATCAACCTAAAAACCAATTCAACCAAACCACACGAACGTTTTCACGATCTTCTAGCTAAGCATCTGTGCTATCAATGTTATGGAGTCATCCGTTCCAGCGTCCTTAAAATGACACCGCCTATGGGTGGTTACGGTGCAGCAGACGGAATCTTCCTGTTAAGACTCGGTCTTCTCGGTCAGTTTTATGAAATCCCCGAATACCTGTTCTTTGCAAGAAGTCATCAGCAACACTCATTGAGTATGTTCTTTCCAGATTACTTGTCGTTTACAAACAACAATCCAAAATACTCATTAAGTATGTTGCCAGATTTTTATTCCTATGCAGTGTGGTTTGATTCATCACAAAAAGGAAAAATTTTATTTCCACATTGGCGAATATTTTGGGAGTATTTGCGCTCCGTTCAGATGGGTTCACTAAATTGGTATGAACGGATGCGTTGCTACATAAGTCTAATACAGCAGTTTAAAGGTACAGAGTATCTTTTGATGAAAGATTTGCTTGTCGCGGCTAAAATGTTCCACAAACGTTGGCAGCAAAAATCAATCAAAGAACAGGCTCAACTTCATAGCACAAGTCCAATCAAGACAGCTTTCAATACTGTTCCCATCAGACTCGAGTAGGAGCATCCTCTTTAATGAGTTGTCCTCTCCCAATCATCTCCTGGGTGAGCCGAAATCTGCTTTTTTTGGGTATTGCCCACTCTACTCTCAAATTTCTCTCAGACTAAACTCAAATCAATTGTTGATCACTGCAAAATCATGCTTAGAATATCTAAACTCAGCACTTTTTTGTTTGCTACTATTGCAAGTATGAGCTTCTTAAAAACAGTGCAAGCGCAGCCGACTGCAACACTGACTGTCATAGTA
>CAZZVG010001254.1:0-2439 GCA_964657295.1 Iningainema sp.
TCTGTTGTGTTTGTTGATTGGTGATATCCCAGTTTGAGTCTAAGCAAATTACATCAGCTTTGCGATCGCCTAGTTTATCAACTAGTTTTTCTTGAGTCAATACAACTGATAGCTGAGTATCTTCGAGTATAAAGCTTAAACGCTCTTGGGGATACTCTGGGTCAAGTGGCACATAAGCCCCACCTGCTTTGAGAATGCCTAAAATTCCCACAATCATGGAGAGTGAGCGTTCTACACACAACCCAACCAGCACATCTGCTCTCACACCCAAAGACTGCAAGTAATAAGCCAACTGGTTAGCCTGACTGTTCAATTCATGGTAGGTAAGCTTTTGGTTTTCAAACACCACCGCCACTGCATCTGGGGTGCGCCCAACCTGTTCCTCAAACAATTGATGGATACACTTATCCTGAGGATAATTCGTCTGGGTATTATTCCACTCCATTAATAACTGATGCCGTTCTGGCTCAGTTAGCAAAGGCAAATCTCCAATTTTTTGGTCGGGATGAGCAGCAATTGCTTCTAACAAAGTCTGGAAATGAAGAGTCATCCTAGCAATTGTATCCGCCTCAAACAAATCGCTGTTATATTCCCACGACCCAATTAATCCCTTTTGTGTCTGCCAAATCGAGAGGCTCAAATCGAACTGAGATGTACCCCTCTCTACCATCTCTGGAGTCAGACTAATATCAGGTAACTCTAAAGTATCGAGGGAGAAATTTTCCAAAACAAACATTACTTGAAACAAGGGGTTGTAGCCAACAGAACGTTCCGGCTGTAGTGCTTCTACCACTTGCTCAAATGGTACGTCTTGGTTTGCATGGGCATCCCAGACAACAGAGCGGACTTGTTGGAGGAATTGAGAGAAACTAGGATTCTCTTCAATGTGAGTACGTAACACCAAAGTGTTGACAAAACAGCCGATTAATGGATCAACTTCTTGACGATTGCGGTTAGCAAAAGGTGATCCGATACAAATATCATCTTGACCACTGTAACGATGGAGTAAAATGCCAAAAGCTGCCAGCAGGGTCATAAATAAGGTGACACCCGACTTTTGACTGAGAGTTATTAATTGAGAGGTTAAATGCTCTTCGAGTTGAAATTTTTTGGTAGCACCAAAGAAAGTCTGGACTGGTGGCCGAGGATAATCCGTTGGCAACTCCAATAAAGGCGGTGCGTCAGCTAACTGTTGTTTCCAGTATTCAAGTTGCTTTTCTTGAACTTCTTTAGTTAACCATTTGCGTTGCCAGAGGGCAAAATCAGCGTATTGTATCGTTAATTCTGGTAAGGGATTTGGTTGCCCTTTAGTAAAAGCATCATAAAGGACTTCTAACTCTTTGAAAAATATTCCCATTGACCAGCCATCGGTAATGATGTGATGCATGGTCAATATTAACAAATGAGATTCTACTTCCTGGCGCAGTAGAGTGGCTCGCAACAAAGGAATACTATCCAAGTCAAAGGGTTTGCGAACCTCCTGAGTGACTATTTGTTGCACTGAGGCGAATGGTAAACTCTGCAAGTCTATCACAGGTATATTTATGGTGAAAGTGGGGGCGATCGCCTGAAAAGGGATGCCCTCTCTCACAGCAAAGCTAGTTCGTAAGGCTTCATGACGGCGGATAATTTCGTTGATACTCTGTTCTAAGGCTGTCACTGAGAGCTTTCCAAGAATCCGCAGTTGGCAACTTTCATTGTAAAAGGGGCTTTCCTTATCTAGTTGATAAAGAAACCACATCCTCTGCTGTGCAAAAGATAAAAGTAACTCCTCATCCCTAGAAACTGGCACTAAGGGGAAAGAGTTAGATTGTGTAGCTGTTTGAGCTTCTGTGAGAAAAGCAAGGATTTCTGTTTTCCGTTCTTTAAGTTCCTGCTGTATGTCTGCTGTCATTACTCCTTTAGGAGCGCGACAGCCAAGTTGATCTCCGTCAATCCAGATTTTTACGCCTTTTGTTTGCAGGTTAGCTAAAAACTGTTCTGTTATCATATCCTTACTTCCTCATATTCTTCTGCGAGTACCTCTATAGATCGACTCTTGTCCTGAGTTACCCCTATAATCGCCTCAATACTTTGGGCTAAACTGGCGATCGTCGGCGCTTTAAACAAACGCTGTAAAGACAACTCTATAGAGAAATCTTCGCGTAACCGAGAAATCACTTGCCCAGCTAGGAGAGAATTGCCCCCCAACTCAAAAAAGTTGTCGTTAATACTTAAAGGTGGTAATTTCAGTACTTGCTGCCAACATTGAGCAATTTTGAATTCTATCTCGTTGCGTGGTTCTATCCGCTCCCTAATTTCCTGAGTGTTAATTTTCCTAATTAGGCTGGCGCGATCAATTTCACCGTTTTCGAGACAAGGCATTTCGGGCAGTTGTACTAAGTTGCAGGTGCAAGAAGTTCCAAAGCAATCTTGCACTTGCAAGTCTGGTAATTGAAC
>CAZZVG010001255.1:0-2436 GCA_964657295.1 Iningainema sp.
TCTCACATTGGTTGGATCGGTTCTCGCTTGGGTGGAACCTCGATCCAACGGGGTAAGGCAGACTGGATGGGATTGCGTTCGGCGCGGGACTTATTTGCCAATGGGCGTTTCCCAATGGCTGCAGCACCTGAGGGAGCAACCAATGGTCATTCGGAGATTGTCAATCCACTAGAACCTGGTATTATACAATTAGGCTTTTGGTGTGCCGAAGATTTGCACAAAGCTGGACGAGATGAACAGGTTTTTATTGTACCAGTTGGAATTCAATACAATTATGTCGAAGCGCCTTGGAATGCGATCGCTCATCTTCTCAGTGAATTGGAAGCAACGAGTGGTTTGCCTGTAAAAGCTGTCAATACCGGAGATCCAACGCCTCTAGAACTCTACCCACGATTATTAAGCTTGGCAGAACATTTGCTATCTTTGATGGAACAGGTTTACACGCGTTTCTACCATCAAAAACTGCCACAAGTTCAGAATACAGAAGGGCAGGAAAAAGAGCTTAATGAAGTGTTAGCGGAGCGTCTCCAGGCTTTGTTGAATGTCGTGTTACATGTAGCAGAAGAGTATTTTGACTTGCAGCCTAAGGGAAATTTAAATGATCGCTGTCGGCGAGTCGAACAGGCAGGCTGGAATTATATTTTTCGAGAAGAATTTAAGGATGTCAAAGCACTGTCACCCTTAGAACGCGCTTTAGGCGATCGTATTGCTGTGGAAGCGAATTTGCGGATGTGGCACATGCGACTGGTAGAAAGTTTTGTTGCAGTCACAGGTACGTATATACGCGAAAACCCAACTGCAGAACGCTTTGCTGAAACAACTTTACTGATATGGGATACAGTCACTCGCATTCAAGGCGGTAATCCCTTTAATCGTCCCACTCTCGGTAAGCAACAAGCAAAATTAACTGTCGGTGAACCTCTATCTGTTTCTGAAAGTTACCCAAATTATCAAGCAAATCGCCAAGGTGCTAAACAAGCCGTTGCTGACTTAACGAAGAACTTACAACACGCGATGGAAGGTTTGATTATGAGCCACTGACACCAGAATAGTGGCTGTAGCCTATTTAAACGTTTGGACATCAGGATAGTTAAGAATTTTCGCATCCACAGTTAACACTGGACAATTATAAAATCTGGCTGTAGCGACAATAAGTTGGTCAAACGGATCGCTATGGAAGCTACTTAATTGCGTTGAATCAATGACTATGGGCAAGGACAAATTTAATAGTTGTACACCAGGATAAGCTAAAGCAACTTCTAGCCATTTATCAATAGCCAAAGGTAAAATGAGTCTATTTTTTTCTACTAATTTAGCGACTTCCCAGCAAGAAAGAATGCTGATTCCTAAACCGTTAGACTCGTAATCTTGTAACCATTGTCGCTGTTTTTTGGTCAGTCGTGAATCGTTCTGAACCCACCAAACCCAAATATGAGTATCAAGTACAATCATTGCAGAACTTCCCAGTCGTCTAAAGCAACTGGCTCTGTGGGGTTGTCATAACGGTATGGTTGTGTATTGTGCAAAGGATAAGGATTTGTAGCTGATTGGGGTAACTGTTGGGCTTGCAACTGTGGAGTTTTAGTTTCCAGAATAATCACTTCCACGGCATTCCCAGCATGAAAGGGTAAACCCTGTAGGGTTAGAGTTCCATCTTCAGTTAAAACGATTTCTATCTTGTGAGCATTCATATTCCAACACAGTAAGCAGGATTTTTAGTCTGAGTTCCAGTTGTAATTAAATACAAATATGGTAACGACGGCAATTTTCTGATATTCTATCTTAGCAAAACTCACAGTTTACAAGTCTGGATGCCGCTACATTTTTCCAAGGGCAAAAACGGACAACCTTAGCATTATGGCAGTGTGAGTACATACCACTGCTTAGGATCGCTTGCCGAAGCACAGGAAAACTACGCAGAAGCGAGGGTTAATTTACACAAGGCATTGGAGATATATGTTGAGTATAAGGATGATGATTGGGCGGCAAATGCACAGGAGGCGTTAGAGAGACTACCAGAGTATTTATAAGCGACATTCCATTCCGCACCCCCCACTGTCACAATCGGGTTTTTCGGATTTTGATTCATGATCAAGGTTGCAATTTATACCAGAATGAACCAATTACACATGGCGATGCTACAGGCAAGCCCCTAAGCAATACTGCGTAGGTTTTGCTCAAAATTTGAATTCAAGGTGCTGATAAAATGGCTCTACTAATTACTAACCCACAGCAAAATCTGTAAATTGCCTTTTATAGGGTGAATGAAATCCTATAACAATATCTTCTTTGAAAACACCCATATTTACTAGTTCTTCAGCAATATCTACCTCTGTTCCATTCAACTGAATCCAAATTTTTTCATTTTTAATATCTATGTGCATTGAACAGCCATAAACACGACGTTTATTTTCCCAACCTACATGAACAAGTTGA
>CAZZVG010001256.1:0-2434 GCA_964657295.1 Iningainema sp.
TGTTATCCTTCGTCTGGTCGTACTGGGAGCCGTAGAAGGGCTGTGGGTCGTTGACTAATGGTGGACCTTGGGTCGTGCCGCTATGGCTGCCTACGGTGTAGGACTGACCAGCTGAACCGTGCTTGACCCACTGTGTTTCACCCGACTGTCCGGCGATCAACGCGATCGCATTCGGGGTGGAAGGTGTATCCTCAGTCGCGAAGATGTTATCAAACATCGTGAAGCGACTGCCCCATTTCCAGAAAAACGGAATGGTGTCGCAGTCGATGTGCGACATCACGAGGTTTGCGTACTGCGTGCCCTGAGATATGTTGGCTGCTCCGCCTTTCGACGCAAAGCGGGTGTACTCGTCGTAGGCGAACTGGTCCATCTGTGCCTCGCCGTTGACGACGTGGATCTTGGAAGCAAGCCCGGTGTGCGAGTGGTCAACACTATCAACGACGTTAGCGTTTTGATCGGGACCGATCCGGAATGGCTGAACCGAGACGTTCATGCCATTGGCGTCCTTGTAAGTCTGGGTAAAGCCTAGCGTCTGCTCTGCGGAACGAGGCTTCCGACCATCAGAGTAGAGTCCGTTGACACCTGGGAACGTACCGTACTCGTTGTCGAACGAGTGGTTCTCGTTAAAGATCACGAAAACGTACTTGATTCGCTTCCGTAACAGTTCCGCGAGCACCTTCGGCGGCAAATTGGGTTCTTTCGCCGGATCGTTGATGTATCGTGCAACTTCACGGTCAGCGTCAGGCTGAGTCGTCACTTTCGGGGATTGCCGTAAAGATTCGTTCGTGGTTGACGAGCCGGCGAACGCGACTGGGACGATCGAGGCTTGTAGCAGGGTGGCTGCCATAGCTAAGGCAAGACGGGAGTTCATAAATCGTCTTAAAGCATATCTCCTTGATAAATTTGCTCCGGTTAGTCCCAACAGCAGACCCATCGATACACACTCAAACCATTTTTTACGCATTTCGCGACTCATATTCTTCTTAATTTAAGATTAAAGTTTTTAATTGACAAACACTAATGGTCAATTTTATTTTCAAACCTATTAGTTAAGTAAAAGATAAGAGAAGGTTATTACTTGTGTATAAAAAATTAAATAATTCTTGGTAGAATCTTTGCAAGCATACTACTCCCGTATCGACGGTATTATCTGTCTTTCAGTGCCCCTGTTAACGCTCTTTTATTACTCTGGTCAGATTAAATTTGAAACCCTATTTTTACGTTAGTCCGCTCAGGCGGATTGTGTTTGTGCCGCCGCGATTTCCAGTCGCCTCGATTATTCTCTCTCCAGAGTCATAAAGAGTGTTAATTAGGGTTCGTTGTTCGCGCAAGAAGACGTTGGCGCAGCCATCGCCTGGAAATTTTCTGGTTTTCTCTTACTTCACTTTTTGGCAACTTTGTCAATGCGTAAGTCCCAACTTAGTTCAGCAACTAAAACGTCCTGATGTTCCCATGTTGATGCCTAGTTGTTTGGCGCATGGCGCGGTGTAGCCGCGCCATTGCTTGTGACAGTTGCGTAAGTCCTGAAATTATTTGCTTATGTCCGGCTAAAGTCACGCAGCATTTTCCTAAGTTCCATGCCGTGTAGTTCTTCTTGAGAAATCATCGTGCGAGCAAATTCTTCTAGGTAGATACTAGCGTCACTCACAGTATCTAACAAGTTTTTATACAAATTCAAAGCGGTTTTCTCATGATTCAGACTTTCCCGTAAGATATCCTGGACTGAGTGCGGGAAAGTTTCCTCTATTGGGGCAATGCGAAGGGTGGGATGCCCCTCTAATCCTATCAGAATTTCTCCTGCTTGTAGGGCATGAGTAAGGGATTCAGTCGCCTGTGCCTTAAAAAAACTCACTATCGGAATCCGGTTGTGTCCATTTACCATTAGAGAATAGTGAGTGTAGCGAACCACCCCTGCTAATTCAAATTCCATGATTGAGTTCAATAAGTCGATAGTGGCTTGCAAATTCAGTTCTCTCATGAGTTGTTGTCGCTAGTAGTTAGAATGCGATCGCAATTAGCCGTGCCAGTAAGTCTGCAGATACTTTTGGCAAATTTTTCTATTAGCTTGAGTCAGTAACTGTTCAATGTCCGCTCTTTGTCTGCATTGCCAGGACAATCCTGGCTTTGGCACTATTCCCAAGCAGCTACTGTCAATTGGCTCGATAGGTAATGCAACAGAAGTTGATCGAAGGATTGCAAACTAGGGCTTGTATTCACCCAAACGACATCTGGCTGTTTAGACATTAATCTACCCTACAAGTTGGAGTTGAGAAATTAAGAGTGAAGGCAGCTTCTAGCTATCAGCTATTAGCAATCGTAGTTTTACTCATTTTCCTCTACATATTATATTGATAATCTTATTCAACAAATCTGAAAACCAGCTTACACTAAAAACTCAATTAATGCAAATCTATCTCATTAAAATTTTGAGGTA
>CAZZVG010001257.1:0-2433 GCA_964657295.1 Iningainema sp.
AAAAGTCATTCTATGGTATCTTTCCTCATCTACGGGAAACCCAGGTATTCGCAATACTCCTTTCCTGACTAAATAATTTTTGACTCCCAGAATACCTTTGGCAACTGAACTGGGATTTATCTGCATTCCGGTACCAAGTTCGAGTGTCCAAGCTTCTACATCAAACCTAATTTGTCTACCAAGTTGGTGAAAATGATTTTCCAGAGCTAACCAGGGTTTAATAAACGCTTCATCAAACGCATCTCCGTCATAAGCATCAAGTAATATTCCCGTATTCAGAAGGAAGTATTTGGCGCTTTCTTCTCGATTTTTAAAGTAATAAAGGTAGTTTAGGCCTTGATTGGTAGCAGTGTGCAAGTCGATTAAGTAGTCAGCATCTAAAGTGAGAGATTGTAGTTTATAGCGAAAACGCTCGGTGTAGGGTACACCACTAGGAGAGCTAATTTTTTCAGAAAGTTTATTAAATTTTTCTCTGATTTTATCCTGGTAATTTTTTTTGATAACCTCTATGTCAAGATGGATTTGAGATTTGGCAAAGTCGAGCAAATCGTCAGCTTCTTTTTCATAATCCCAAAATATCCGATTCCAATCTTTTGCTTCATAAACACAGTAACGTCCTGAAGAAAAAATGTGAGAACGTTCATTGGTTCCCATAGGGTTACAAACAGGAACTAACCATATTTCTCCTGATAAATCTGTATCATTGACTGTTAAGAAAAACTCTATTAATTGGTGAATCACAGCGTTACCAGCTATCTCAGCACCGTGTAAGTTAGATTGGATGTAACCTTTTTTACCTTTATGCGCGCCGCTAAATTTGTAAAGTTGCAGACAGAGGCGATCGCCTGAAGTCATGTGGCGAAGTGGTACCGTAGAAATATCGGGAATCATGATTATTTAGGTAGTGCAATACTACAATTCTGTCATAAACTACGGGGTGGCGGTGTTTGTAGACGACCCCAAACTTCGTTAAACTCACCATACCGTAATTGAGTAATTGCCTACGAGATAAAATTTTAGACATTATTGATGAGGTCAACTTCAGTTTATGTCGTGTTGATTATGCAGACTCCAAATGCGCTACCGGAATCTGTTCGGTTCTTAAAGGGGCTTTTGCTCCAGTTGCAACTGCATGAACCGCATGGAGAATCTCGGCTGAGTAGTATCGATTGCCACAAGTATCACAAACACCAATTGTTACATCTTCAAGAATGACGAATCCATTTCTATGTTTGAATGCCTCGCGCTTAACCGTGCGGGGTTGAACAATTCCTTCACAATACTCACATCTATATCCGTACATATAGCTAGCCCTCAAGCTCAGTGACTTCGTAAACAGTGATGATCAGATAACGTCCGTTGCCTAGCATACGCCCAACAATCCCAACAGGTGTTTGTTGATCCAATGCAGTCCCCACTACTACATATTTTGTTCCTCTTGGGTCATCTTTTTCAACCCGCGTGATTTGACCACTCAGGACAGCTTCTTCCACATCCAAAATCGTCAGCATATCCTCAGCCATTTCTTCCATTGCATGGGCAGACATTTCGTATTGTCGGAGTCTGATCTTCTCTCTAATACGGTCGATATCGCTGCGAGGCACAAGCTTGTTCAGGTAACTTCCTGCCAATCATATCAAATCTTAAGACCACACCCTACTGCTACCTGTTATAAATGGAAGCAATGTTCATGAAGTAATTAGGCTTTCAGCAACTTGTTCTTAGGAGGGCGTTGATGTCGGAAATATTTGCCACAACTGGAACCATCGCCGCGATCGCAACTGCTGTCGTCCCCCAACAAGGAAGCGTTGGGATTGTGCGCCTATCCGGAGCATCGGCAATGCATATCGCCCAAACTCTTTTTCATGCGCCTGGGCATCAAGTTTGGGAAAGTCACCGCATCCTCTACGGTTACATCCGTCATCCCCAAACACAACAATTGGTAGATGAGGCACTGTTGCTGATTATGCTTGCACCTCGTTCCTACACCCGTGAAGATGTGGTAGAGTTTCATTGCCACGGCGGAATTATGGCTGTACAGCAGGTGTTGCAACTGTGTCTGGAAAATAATGCCAGACTTGCCCAACCAGGAGAATTTACCCTCCGCGCCTTTTTGAATGGACGACTGGATTTGACTCAGGCAGAAAGTATTGCCGATTTGGTGGGAGCGCGATCGCCTCAAGCGGCACTTGCGGCACTTGCAGGTTTACAGGGAAAGTTAGCTGCTCCCATTCATCAGTTACGAGCCAACTGTTTGGATATTTTGGCCGAAATTGAAGCCAGAATCGATTTTGAGGAAGATTTACCCCCGTTGGACTCTAAAGTCATTGTATCAGAAATCGCCAAGATTGCAACAGAAATTACAAAGCTACTGGCAACTGCCGATAAAGGTGAACTGCTGCGTTCGGGGTTGAAAGTGGCGATCGTTGGACG
>CAZZVG010001258.1:0-2430 GCA_964657295.1 Iningainema sp.
GAAACATGGTGAACCAGAGGAACCAGGTTCAGTATTGGTTTTGTATTTAACGATTGTACCATTTTCGTTGATGCTAATAATAGCATCCGTGTCAAATGCCAATTTTAATGGCTGGGCATTGGGATGTTGCACTATTAATAGTGGACTATCAGGCAAAAATTCATAATATGGCTCTGTTGGTAACTTGATCCAGCCTCTTTGTGGAGAATTTGGGTCAGGCTTTTCTCCAATTTGTTCCTCTCCAGGAACTCCATCTACCCGAAGCAATGCATAGTCTAGTTCGTCAGGTGTTGGCGACTGATTTTCCACGTCAGGACTTTTATCAATCAGCCAGTCGTCCTCTACCAAACAATACTCTGTACCTTTGTTGATAATTTTACCATCCGCTAACTGTTTGTAGTCAAAACGCAGAATAACATTGCCGGGAGTTGCTTCTCCTAAATCCACCGATTCGATGACATGGTAATTGGTAATCACCACATTTGGTGCAATCAGAAAACCCGTACCAAATTCTTTAGTATTATTCTTCGTGATTTCTATACGGCATACTTGCGCCTCAATTTGACCCAACTTTTCTCGCCATGTATTTACATTAATAAAACTATTATTTTTCTTAATAATTTTCTCTAAAGCGCCCTTTACTGATAGTTGTGGTGGCATAAGAGTAGCAAGATTTATCTCCTGGGCAAAGACAAACAATGCGGGGTTTCCAGGATTTGACTCACGAACACCTGCAACTAGTTGATCAACCCATCCCTCAGCTTCTGCGGCTTGAATTAATCTGAAGACGATCGCTTGTAAATCATCACCCATTGCTATTGCATTGAGATTTTTTTCAAACCGGAATTTTACTACTTCAGTAAGTCTTTGCTGGGAGGGAAAGGCATCAATCAAAGCTTCTGTTAATTGTTTGTATTGCGAACCAGTAAGTTTCATGAGATTCTCTAGTACATGACGGCGGAAATAAAGCTACCATACCCTGCGGGAAGCCGCTGCGCGTCTACGGAATTGCTAGAAAGCCTGCAACTCAAGCTTTTTAAATTTTTAATTTTTACTAGCTATCTTCAGTTTCTTCTCGAATGATTTCGTACCAGAAGGAAATATCCCTGACATGGTGAGCACCTTCTTGAGGATGACGCCCAATTCCAAAGCTATCTCGGTACTGTAACCAGGATGTACGGTAAAGCCCTATGGTATCGCCAGTCACTTTACTAAGTACTTGGTAGGCGAAATTACCCAGCATTGACGCAGCTGAAAGGGCTGTAGTAACGGTAGAAACCTGCGGTGCAGCAACAGTAGCCAGCCCAAGCACCGTACCCATTGCCCCTTGAATGTCTTTTGACTGCAACTCCTGGTTAAGTAATGTCGCCAAATCGTCTGAGTCCTTGCGATCGCGCGATACGGTGATAAAAATATCCAAAAAGTGGAGAGCCTTGCCATAGAATATCAGTAAGCCGTTCTCACCCGTAGGTAGGCGATCGCGGCTTTTAATCCCAGGAAACCGAAACGTCTGCGGCATATAAATGCTGGCTGGTTCACCTTGTGTAGCGTAACCGTGAACCACCAACGCATCTAGCCGCATTTCGGCATCACCAAACCATTTTTTTGTATCCCAGATCATAATATCTTGCAACCGAACAGCAATATTGATAGCCTGTGGTTGACTGACTGATTCCAGGCTGCGAGTTCGTAGGGTGGGGCTAAGTTCACGTTCGATTTGCTCAACAACGGCAGCATCTGGAATTGTAGCCTCATCAATCAACCATTCTTGCTGAGTCATCTGTCGCTCCTTGGTTTGAAAATTAATAGACGATTTATCTTCTAGAATAATGGGTGTTTACAGCAGTTTTCAATTGAATTGACCACATTGTGTAGGGGCGCGGAAACCGCGCCCAGTTATATTCTGGTGTAAGCGAATTTGGTTGAAGTAAATGCAATTAATCTTATATAGCAAGCCTGGATGCCATTTGTGTGAGGGTTTGCAGGAGAAGTTAGAACAGATTGTAGAGACGCGAAATTTCGCGTCTCTACAGTTAGAAGTTCGGGATATTATGACTCGTGAAGATTGGTTTCAAGCTTATCAGTATGAAGTGCCGGTGCTTTTTTTAGCGAACCGCCTTCGCGTAGCGTCTCCGCCAGGAGAAGACGCCAAGGACGCCAAGGAGAGAGAGCAACCTTTGCCTCGTCCTTCTCCTCGTGCTACTGTGCAGCAGTTGGAGCAAATGCTCCGGAAGTATGTATAAGTGTTTGTAAAATCGGCGTTGCTGAATTGAGGTATGAATTCAGATGTAGAGACGTAGCAGTGCTACGTCTCTACAAGGATTTTGGTCCGCACGTAAAATCATTTTCATACATGGAATCAGCAACGCCGTAAAATCAAAGATAATGATGCAAAATAATCGATCTTAAAGCTTGTGACGAGGTTTACTA
>CAZZVG010001259.1:0-2429 GCA_964657295.1 Iningainema sp.
CCTAAAGAGATCGCTTTCCGCTCACGCTCTGACTGGCGTTCAGCAAAACCTTCATAGAAATCGGCTCCCATAATTAGGGTATCTTGGATAACGCAGCCTCCCTCAATCCGCGATCGCACTCCCAACACCGAGTGTTCGATTCGGCAATCTTTCAAAATGCAACCTTCACCAATCATCGATTCGGTGATGTGGCAGTTTAACAGTTTACTTGGTGGTAAGTACCGAGCGCGAGTATAAATTGGTGCTTCTTCATCATAGAAACTAAAAGGTGGTCGTGGTTGCTGAGTGAGCGCCAAGTTGGCGTGATAAAATGATTCAATGGTTCCAATGTCTTCCCAGTAATCGTCAAATAAGTAGGCTTGAACGTTGTAATCTTTTGCTGAATCGGGAATAATTTCTTTGCCGAAATCAGTTTTTTGTGGGGATTCCTTCAACAACTTGATCAAAACATCTTTTTTAAAGATATAAATCCCCATTGAAGCAATGTATGGTTGTTCTTTAGCTTGTTCTGGTGTCAATCCCAGTACAGTCGTATCGACTTGCATTTTAGTTAAAGCTTCACCCTTGGGTTTTTCGCTGAAGTCGATCACCCTACCAGCCCCATCAATCTTCATTAAACCAAAGTCAGAGGCACGACGCTCATCAATTGGGATCACGGAGAGAGTCATATCTGCCCCAGTTTCTCTATGGCGATTCACAAACAGGCGGTAGTCCATACGGTATAAATGATCGCCTGAGAGGATCAGATATTCATCTACATCCCATTCTTCCAAAAGCCACAAGTACTGGCGAACTGCATCAGCTGTACCTTGGAACCAGTTAAGGTTTTCGAGGGTTTGCTGTGCGGCTAGAACTTCCACAAAACCCTCTGTAAAGCCCGAAAAGCTGTATGTACGGCCAATGTGGCGATTTAGGGAAGCTGAATTAAATTGTGTCAGAACGTAGATTTTGAAGATTTCTGAGTTTATACAGTTACTAACAGGGATATCAATGAGACGGTACTTTCCTGCCACTGGTACTGCAGGCTTAGCACGTAGCTTTGTAAGCGGATAAAGGCGGGTTCCTGCGCCGCCGCCGAGAATGATTCCTAAAACTTTTTTCACTCTTAATTTCTCCTGACTGCCTTTCAACTCCCACCTACAGTGTATGACTGTCTGAGACACCTGATAAGGGGAGAAAGGTAGATTTGCTTGCAGGAGCTAGGCAAATTGCTTTTCTACTGGGGTTTGATTTATAAAATTGTCTTGTTGCTTTGTTATCGGCAACTTAAAGGAGGTTCTGAATCTCCCGCGCGCCGTGGATGATTCGCTCAATACGGACAGTCTCATCGAGCACCCGGTAGAAGATGAGGTAGCGCCCGTAGGTTGCCATTCGAGCACCCAAAAACAAATCGTCACGTGCGGGAAATGCCTCCGGTGCAGCAAGGAGCTTTCGACATCATGCCTCGATTTCAGCAACGAAGGAGAGGGCACGCTGAGGATTGTCGCGAGCTATGTAGTCCCCGATTTCCTCCAAATCTTCTGCGGTTTTAGGTGAGAAGACAAGCTTCATTCTGCGATCTTCCCATACTTTGAGCGGAGACGGGCGAAGACCATATCGGCATCGATGCCGATACCACTTTCAGCACCCTCTCGAAGGAGCTCCCGAAGTTCGTCGGCTTCGAGCGTTTCAACTTTGCGGCGAAACTTCCAGGCTCGGAGTGCTTCCCTGATCACTTCGCTTGAGCTTGCGTACTCACCGCTCTCGACGGCATCTCGCACCAGCTTCACCATGTCGGGCGGAAGGGCTATACTGATTTTTTCGACGGTTCCCATACCGGATCTCCAAAAGCGTCTTCTCTTATGGTATGAATAATTCCTACCGTCGTCAAGATTGTTCCTCATTCGCGGGAATTGCATATCAAGTTGGCTAACCCAACGAGATTTGATATGAGTTGTAAAAACTCAATACGCCCAGAAACCCGATTTCTAAAATCTATTTTACTGACCGACGCTGGCTTCCCCACTATGATCCCCGACTTCGTAATTTTTGAGATAGTTTCAAATGGTGTATCCAAGATTGCTCTGATAACTGGGAAATTGCATTTGACGAAAGCGTTGCCGTCAACACATTTTTGTCCTCAGTAATATCACTGACACCCAAATTTTGCAATAAAGCAGTGTCTACATCTGCTTTGGTATGAATGAAGACAGTCAAATTCCGTTCCTCTGGGTCTTGAACTTCATTCAATGCCATTGCAAGAGCGGCATCTAGCTTCTGATAATTCATCAGCTGTTCCTACATAGGTTAAGGGTAACGGATAATTGGAACGAAATTATGATCAATGTCCGCCCAATTACTTATTACTAAGTTTATTTGCACTAAGTGCAGGATTGCACAAGTTCGTGACGCTCAGGAAAATAATGTCTATAGTTCGTAGTTGCGCTTTA
>CAZZVG010001260.1:0-2427 GCA_964657295.1 Iningainema sp.
CAATTGAAGAAGAAGTACTACAACCCTATCGTGAGTATGAACGTAAGCGCAATGAATATGAAGGGACGCTGATTGAAGCAGTTAAACAAGAGTATCCGTTTAACGAAACAACCCAAAAAGAATTAAAAGATTATCAGCAATATCTGGGACTTCGAGATGAAGATATAGCTTCAATTGCACAGCGAGTGCTTGATCCAAAAAAAGCAGAATATGAGCTAACAAAAAGGCAATCATCATCAGTTCCACAGTCCAAACCTTCCTCTACTATTCAAACTCAGCCGTTTGATTTCGAGTTTGTTACTCTAACAATAGTCCAAAAAAGCTCAGGAACGTTTGGACTTTTTGGGAAATCAACTTCTTATGAAACCAACCGCAGTCGAGGTCGAGCAGAATTCTTTACAGAAGACCTAGGTAATGGTATTTTACTAAAAATGATAGCAATTCCTGGTGGTCAGTTTTTGATGGGTTCTCCAAAGAATGAGCTAGAACGGTCAGAGGATGAAAGTCCACAGCACACCGTCACCATTCAACCCTTTTATCTGGGCAAGTATGCTGTTACGCAAGAACAATGGCAAGCAGTAATGGGAAATAACCCATCTCAATTTCTAGCAGCAAAGCGACCTGTAGAGCAAGTTTCTTGGAATGATGCGGTGGAGTTCTGCCAAAGGCTGATGCAAAAAACTGGTAAACATTATCGTCTACCCAGCGAAGCCGAGTGGGAATATGCAGCTCGTGCGGGAACAACTACACCATTTCACTTTGGTGAGACAATTACGACAGATTTAGCAAATTATCGAGGAACAGGTAATTATGGTCATGGTTCTAAAGGTGAATATCGTGAACAAACAACTGAAGTAGGAAAATTTCCTCCAAATGCTTTTGGTTTATATGAAATGCATGGTAATATATGGGAGTGGTGTCAAGATACCTGGCATGAGAGCTATCATGGCGCACCCAGCGATGGCACTGGATGGGTAAGTGAAAATAATAATGATTCTCGTCTGCTGCGGGGTGGTTCGTGGAACCGCGTTCCAAGGTTCTGCCGCTCGGCGGTTCGCGAAAGGGACGCGCGTGGCAATTGGGCCAGTAACGTGGGTTTTCGGGTTGTAATTGGCGGGCACAGGACTTAGTTGCCCTTTGCTCTTTTGCCATCTTGCACTTTGCGCTTCTTTTTTCTCTCGCGCTTCGTGTGATCAATTTTTTTTAGCTTTTCACTACTAGCATAGCATAGCTGATTTTCGATGTAGCTAGCAGTCTACCCAATTCCTGAAAAACAGTGTGTTACACTTCGTTAACGCGCAACAGCTATTTTACTCTATGAACTTATTGTGTCATCTGACTGTTTGGAGCGGCCTTTATCTCGTAGTCAAATGAGGGTGCCCGTCCGCTCCAACGTGTTGTTAGACCGTGCTTTCGCGACAAGCTTACAACCTCTCTTCCGCTTTTGGCTTGCTGCTTTTGCAAATCAGCAAAGATTGCTTTCAAGTCATGATTAAATGATTGGGAGTACTCTTCACGAATTCTGTGAATCTCTTCTACAATCTCATCCTGCAACATAATCAACCTTCTAGAAGTTCATAGGGTGTACAAAGAATTGGTGTGTAGAGTATTAGACATAGCTCAAAATCCTAAAAATCGTATAGTACATATGTATAATGCGTAAGTCCTAAATAATGTCTAAAAGAATTTCTATTGGCTTGCTGCTGCTATCTCTATTTGCCCAAGTAAGTATCACCCTAAAACCAATTCAAGCACAAACACAAGTTGTACCAACAACTGCGACAAAATCAATTTGCTTAAGCAAACTACCTTTCGCCATAAACGCTATCACAAATCGTCCCCAATTCAATCGGATGCGTTGGGGAATTTCCGTGCAACCCCTACTGTCTCCCCAAAATCTTTACAGTCAGGATGCTCAGAAATACTTTACTCCAGCTTCCAATGCGAAACTGTTGACAACGGCTGCGGCTTTACAGCAACTAGGTGCAAATTTTCGCTTTCGCACTTCTGTCTATCTTAGTGGTGATAATTTACATGTCGTCGGTAGGGGAGATCCTAGCTTAAGCGATGATCAACTCATAGCTTTAGCAAAGCAATTGAGTCAGAAGGGAATTCGGCAAATCAACCAATTGATTGTTGATGATAGTTATATTCGCGGTGAAATTGTCAATCCCTCTTGGCAGTGGGAAGATATTGAATCAGACTATGGCGCACCAATTAACAGCTTGATTCTCAATCAAAATGTTTTTAACTTAAAGTTACAGCCGCAAACTATTGGTAAACCCCTGCAAGTTGTTTGGGCTGATATTAATGAGGCAAAGCAGTGGCAAGTCATCAACGAGTCAGTGACAACGGGAGATAATCTTCCAAAATCAATAAATATTACTCGCGACTTATCTAAACCTATTTTGCGAATTCAAGGACAGT
>CAZZVG010001261.1:0-2416 GCA_964657295.1 Iningainema sp.
TACTCGATAGTATGGACTGTCTGCCAGACACTCACCCGATCGCCGCCACATCATTACTAGAACGTGGAAAAAATGCGTTAGTTATCCAGTAAGTCAAGATGTGAGAAAGCAAACCTAAAGGCCCAGCAAACAAACAAAATGCCAGAGAGTGAATTGTCCAAATTCCTGTTTTCTGTCCTTGTAAATAAATGTAGCGTCCAACAAATAAATCCATCACTAAAAAATGAATCCAGCCAGTTGCAGCGGCTTTTTCATCAGCAAAAAACTTAGCAATATCGGCTAATTGAGGATTTGATAAAGCTTGAGCGTTTTCAGGTGTAATACTAATTACAAACAAATACAAATATACTAGAGCTAAGGGAACAAAGGGAATATACGATTCCATCACCCGTTGCGTGACTTTCCACTTGGGGAGAAAAATCATTAGCAACCAAAAAGGTAAAACAAAAAGATTGGCAATGTTGAAGATTTGAGAGATTGTCATTGGAGTCTGTGGGGGAGTGAGGAAGAAATAAGTTATAAGTTGACTAACAGAGATTTAATGTCAAGGGATTTCAAATCGCGACCGATAAAAACTAAGCTGGTTTGCTGTGCTTCTTCTGGTTGCCAAGGGCGATCGTAAAATTGCTCAAATCGAGTCCCCACTCCTTGCATAACTAGGCGTAGAGATTTATTCGGGACGGCAACAAAGCCTTTAATGCGGTAAATTTCTTGCTGTTGTGCTAGATTTTGCAACTGCTGTAATAATTTCTGTGGGTCAAAGGCACGGTCTAAAATCAAGTGAGTTGAAGTAATCTCGTCATCGTGTTCGTGTTCTTCTTCAGTATCGTGGTGACTAGGACGACTGTCTAGGTTGTCTTCAACAGCGGCTTTCCATCCTAATAATATCGATGGGCTGAGTGTACCGCGATCGCTTTCTACAATCTTCACCGAGTCAGGCAACTCTTGTTTAATCAACTCCTGAACTTGAAGTTTTGTTTCGTTATTCACTAAATCGGTTTTATTTAACACCACCAAGTCTGCACAAGCAAGTTGATCTTCAAACAGCTCTTGCAAAGGTGTTTCGTGTTCTAAGCTCTCATCGACTCGTCGCTGTGCTGCCACCGCCTCTAAATTGCTGGCAAAAGTCCCTGCTGCTACTGCTGCACAATCTACCACGGTAATTACAGCATCTACTGTAGCACCAGAGCGAATTTCCGGCCAGCGAAAAGCTTTCACCAGGGGTTTTGGCAAGGCTAAACCAGAGGTTTCAATCAAAATGCAATCGATACTCTCTCGTCGGAGGAGTAACTGTTTCATCATCGGCAAAAACTCTTCTTGCACGGTACAGCACAAGCAGCCATTAGTTAATTCAAAAATATTCGCAGCAGATTCTGTCACGGAGTCCTTGTCCGTTACTTTTGTAACATCATCTGTTTCACAAACCTGACAAGATTTCAACAATTGGCCATCAATACCAAGTTCGCCAAATTCATTGACTATCACAGCAATGCGACGTCCTTGATTATTTTGGAGCAGATGGCGAATCAGTGTAGTTTTGCCGCTTCCTAAGAAGCCTGTAATTACTGTAACAGGAATTTTTGCAGCCATTATTTCATTGGTTTTTTGTACAGAGACTCGTCTGGCAATCTTGTTTCCAAATGGTATCACGCGCTGACGGCACGACTGCACAATAGCTGATAGATAAAGACTGTAGGGGCAACCTCCCCGAGATTGCCCTACTCTACTAAGGTAATCCCAAGGGTGCTGCCCCTACAATGAACGACAATATTAATTTGCCGTAATTTATTCAGCAGTGGCTAATTCAGTACTGCCGCGTGTCCGACGCCGTGTAAGGCTGTTGAACAACATTTGACCGATGGCTTTAATCAAATTGCCTTCCAATTCTTGGAACATTTTCATGTTCATCCCGAACGCAGCGTTCGCTTCATCGACAATGCGTTCTTGCATCGCTACCTCAATCGGTAATTCATCCAAAGTCTGACGGTATTTCGCTTTAAATGCTTTCTCATCAAGAATGTCAGGAAATTCATAGAACTCGACTCCTCGCCCGTCAGTAATGTTCATTGCCGTTTCAGCAATGCCTTTGAGAATCTGTCCACCTGATAAATCGCCAAGGTAACGGGTGTAGGAGTGAGCTATTAACAATTCTGGTTGTTTTTCAGAGATTTCCCGGATGCGCTGTACGTAAGCTTCTCCTGCTGTTGATAGCTGGATTTGCTCCCGCCAGTTGGCACCAAAGTAATAGCTCAGATCTTGCTCTAGGCTATGCTTGCGGTGAAGTTGGGGAAAGTTAATTTTAGAAATAATAGGGTGGTTGCTGTGCTTTTCCATCTCCTCTTCCATAACTGAGTAGATGAAGTAGAAATTAGCGACTAGTTTGCGGTATGAGGTTTTCTCTACGACTCCTTTTAAA
>CAZZVG010001262.1:0-2403 GCA_964657295.1 Iningainema sp.
GGGTGTGATTTTGAGTTCAGAACAAATGCGTTGTTGTTTAGCCGAGTATGGTGAAGATGCGATGTTAGACGCTGTAGTCCAACTTAGAAAAACTGGGGAGATTGTCAGTCAGGAAGATAAAGAGAGCTATTTTCTGAATTACTTGCAGAATGCTGTTAGAGGTGTAGCGATTGAGGTTGTTAGTCCTAGAAAACCGGGCATGACAGCGATAAAGAGCGTTGGTTCTGCTACAGCTGCAACATTCCCCACCGAAATCATGCTTCTTCTGAAAAATGCTGATATTCATTTAATTCCAGCTAAGGCAGAAAAGTTGTGGGCAGCGCATGGGGAGAAATTTGTAGAGTTTACGACCCGGAATTAATCACCTGTAACCATGCTTGGGCGGTTGCTCCCATTTCCAAATGCTACAAACCGTTACCAGATCAGTGATAGGTTAAAATTGCGTACATTTTATCAATACCTCTAAGGAAAGAGAAAAAAGAGTGATCAGAATGATAATCAATGTGATTTCAACCATTGCGTGACCAAAATTTTCAACCATAGCTTGGCGCAGTTCCAGTTTTCGTGCCTAGTGGGAACATTTCTCCCACCTGACTCCAAAAAATGATGAATTTTTGGCATCAAAATCAGCAGAGACTTGGATAAGTTCCAAACCAAAAACCAGAGAGCAGGGAATCCCCATAATTAGCAGAAGCTAAGAGAGAATCACTAACTCTTAGCTGCCAATAAAATTTCGTGATTTTTTAACCCTGAATCCGATTGCTAATTCTAGTTAAACCACTTCATCAGAAAATGTGTAAGGTTGGGACTCAGTTGGTTTCGATTGTTCCTAAGAAGAATGTACTGGGGAGATTGTCAGTCAGGAGGATAAAGAGAGCTATTTTCTGAATTACTTGCAGAATACCGTCAGAGGTGTAGCAATTGAAGTAAAGTTGAATGATGCGATCGCTCTTCACCCTACTTTAAGCGTGCTGATTCTGGTGGTAATCCTTGCAGGTCACAAAACTCAGGTTTTTCTAAAAACTGTATAATCAATATATCGCTCTTCCATCACTCTCGCTAACTAAAAATCTCAGCTAACTTTTAAACTTTATATGGGAAGCGGATTTAAGCCTTTATTTTCTAACACAATGCTATGAATCTTGGTTTTTTGGTCATAAGCCTTGTGCTGTAAGAACTTTGGCTTTATCTTCTGCCTAGAGTGATTAAAGAGGGATATAGGACTACTCCCTTCCCGCCAGAAGAATACCGATGAAAAAACCGCCAAGACGCCAAGAGCGCCAAGTTTGAAGATGAAGAAGATAGGTAATCTTACACCGGGAAGGGAGTAGTATTTGATTTTTGAAAAAGCGACCTACTTCTGGAGAGACATAAAATCAAAGGTAGTGTTTCGGATAAACCACTCAAACATCCACTTTAAATGGGAGAATGAGGGAACCAACGATTAGTTTCCCTAGCGAGTAGGGAAAGTCAGGAGAAGGGTTTGTTGCTAGACACCACCCCAAAGTGCCCGAATTAGTTTGTTAGTCAATTCTGTACCCAGCATCTGCGCTGCTAACTTGTTGCCTGGATCGCGTTCAGCGCTGCTACGGCGCAAAAACAAGTCCCGTTCAGCCAAGCCAGCCCGCGCATCTTCTAGTATTGGTTCAGCCTCGTCTACCCACGTCAGCCAGCGATCCAGCATTTCATGTGCAACTGTGCGAATCAGGTTGAGTGTGTCATCCGTAGCTGAACAGGTATAGCAAAGGCTAATAGGCGATTGAAACTGGCGGACATACAAGCTCTTGCTAGTAAATAATGACAGACTGGAATTGCTGTGCAAACTCAGGAATGTCTGATTAACTGGCTCATAGTAGCGATCTAGATATTCCAGGTCAATTAAAATATCAGTTCGAGGGATGTAATCAATGTAAAAAAAAATATTTGGAAACGTGCCAAACTCAAACGCCAGATGAGGAACCCGGATATGCGATCGCAACCAGGTAGTTAGACGCATTGTGCTGAAGCTTGATTTTTCGGTCTTGGCAAACCACCCATGCACTAACCAATCAATTTCTTCTCCAGAGAAGGTATTGAGCGAACCGTGTACCTCTTTTGTCGTGGCAGAATAGCTCTGTAAGCTTTTCGTAGAAGGTTCTGGATGTAGCGTAAAACGAGCATCCAACTTCTGCCTGAGTTCGTTTGTAATACCCCATAACTGTTCAAAAGGTTGTTGCGAAATCATTGTTTGTCTTTGCTTTGTTTACATAAACTTAATGTAAACGAAGAACTCCAGGTAATAGCATGTCAGATTCCGGTGCTACAGAGTCGAAAGTTGGTAAATGACAAAAACGGACAACCAAGGCGCAAAGCTCGCGCCTTGGAAGCTTCCTCCGGCAGACTTTGCATTTTGAGGCGGTTGAT
>CAZZVG010001263.1:0-2400 GCA_964657295.1 Iningainema sp.
TAAACAGTTCAATAAGGGAGTTCTGCACTGGCGTAGCAGTGAGCATGAGGATAAACCGCTTATTGAGGGCGTTGACCAGTTTCCAGTTTAGGGTAGTGCGATTTTTCAGGTGGTGGGCTTCATCGACAACTACCAAGTCCCAAGTGCGACTAGTGACGTGAGGATAATGTTTAGCAGACTTAGCCGTGTTTAATGAAGCGATAATTCGCGGATTATTCGTCCAAAATTCGTCTATGGGTTGTTGCGGGTCACGGTTATCTGTGGTGATAGTAGCAATATTAAATTTGTCACTTAACTCTGATTGCCACTGGGAAACTAGGGATGCAGGAGTTAACACCAGCATGGACTGTACCATACCCCTTGCTAAGTATTCGGCTATGATTAGTCCCGCCTCAATGGTTTTGCCCAATCCAACTTCATCGGCTAGTAATGCGCGTCCACCGAGTTGTCTAAGTACTTTTCGGGCTGTTTCAATCTGATACCAGTATTTGTCAATAGCAGTTAGTGTGGGCAGGCAAATTAGCTGATCATAGTCTGCCATTACCGAGAGGTTGAACAGGTCTAAACGCGCTTCGTAAAAGTTGATTGGGTCGTATAAACCAGCTTTCAGGGCTGATAAGGCAGTGTCAGAATTGAATTTGAATGTATAGTTTGTCTCCATGATGCACCCCTAATAGCTACTTTTTACCACACCGCGCACGTAGATTTTAAACCGTTTTCAAACGTGGGTTCCATAAAAGCCTTCTGCCTTCTGAATACCCTAAGTCTCAATCATCATAAGGTTGTGGGTCGAGAATCTCTATATCTCCAGGGGATACTTGCCTAACTCCACCAGTTGGATATAACTCTGAAGAATTGAGAATTTCCACAATTATTTTAGAACCCTTACTACCCAATTGATATCCACCAAAAACTGCAAATTCACCTGTACTTTTAATTCTTAAAATTAACTTGTAAACTTGTCCTGAAGGGTTAACAGCTTTGTACTCTCCACCTAACATCTGTTTCTCCTGATTCAAAAGATTTTTCAGCAATCTTGCAGCCTGTTCATTACCTTTTGGTAGAAATTTGGGCAACCAGTATGAAGCCTTCGCTACTTGCTGAGGCTGTTGTGATAATTTGTTAGATAGGATAGCTATGACGCGCCGGAAGCCAATACGCGGGAGTAAATACTTTAGCCAAAGTTCTATTTCACTTGCATTTGCTTTCTCTAGCCCTCGCTCTAGAAGAAGCTCAAAGTATTTTTTGTTCTTCAGTACAGCATTAGCCAACTTTAAAGCAATGACAGAATCCCGATCTAAAAGGGCGTTTATCTCATCGAACTGATCTGATTCCGGTAAACTCATCAGCCTCCGTTGTAAAGCCTTATGGTCTTCAAAATCTTTATCAGTAATAAATCGGCTAGTCATATTATCTTTCCTATTAATATTTTATGACGTTTCTCATCCGACTTAAGTACATCCTGACATCACCAAATGTCATCTTCTATCTATCTTGGCGGTCGCTGTTCTGTCTTAATCATTATCAGGGGGTAAAATTACACTGATTAGGCTTTGAAATTGACCCGGCTCAAAAAGTTCTTCAGGTAAACCTGCGTTGCTCATCAACTCTCTTTTTGGTCGATAATGTCCAGATTCATTAGTCCACTTGCGGAGAATGCCCCTTTTAGCGCGTCCTGAAAAGTAGAGCCGACCAGCGTAGTCTACATCCCTTCCCATTGCTAAATCTATATGGCCAATTGGTCTGCCTCCTAGCGTAGCACTGGCTCTACAAATGAACATTTTTCCGTCTAGGGTGACAAAATTATACACTCCTGATGCAGTGCGTTCTGAGCGTTTGTATCTAACCTCTCGCCATTTTCCGTCTCGGAGGACAAGCTGCGATCTTTGAATGATTCGTGGTAAGTCCTCTGGGAACAGGTTAGCGAACTTCGTCAATCCTCAAGCTCCTCAAAGTTTGCTACCCCAACATCATCATATTAACTTGTGTATTTTTTAGAAAAAGTTTTGAAATTTATCTCTAAATAGTGAGTAGATGGGATTAAAGCGAGATGTTTAGACATTTGGAAATTCCGACTGAAATTCTTGTCTGAGCTAGGACTTCTCTTATTCTGATACACTTCAAGAAACTGGAAACTAAAACCGAGCCGGTTGACCAAATGTCAACGTATCTTCTAGGAACGAAAGCCAGTGTCAACTTCTGACCCTCTTTGCCGCATTATCGCCCTGTTTAACCAAGCGGGTGGTGTCGCCAAATCGACACTGACCCAAAATTTGGGATACCACCTAGCACGACGAAAACACCGCGTTCTCCTCATTGACCTAGACCCCCAAGCGTCCTTGACTAAATTCATGGGGTTAGTGCCATCTCAGTTACAAAAAACCGTTGCTGATGCCATTA
>CAZZVG010001264.1:0-2398 GCA_964657295.1 Iningainema sp.
TTTGCCTCTTGTGAAGATAATCCCCACTGGTGCCACTGCGAATTTAAAAGCCTACGAGCAAAGACAGAAAACTTGCCTTGAGCTTGTTTTGCACGACTTTCGACTTCCTTGCGATATTTTACCTTTGGATCGTCTTTAGGCGACTTTGCCAGTTTTATCTTGTACCCTTCCTCAACCGGATAGAACTTGGGAGTCATTGCCGGAGCAGCTTCAAACACCTTGCTACTAGCATACTCGTGTAACTCATCAACCGAAATCCAACCATCGTCGTCTTTGTCGGCGGCACCTTTCTCAATCCCCTCTACCAGATATCGGGTGTAAATCGACAGTTCTGAACCTTCCTGCTCAAAGGAATATTGGGTTGAACTAGAAGATGTGAGGATCGCCCTTCCCTTACCACCGAAATGCTCTTGTACATTGACTGTACCATTATCTTTGACAGTTAGCCCCTGAGCGATCGCCCCACTAAAGCAACAGTCCAAAATCAGCACCTGTCTTTGGGATTTACTCTCGTTCATGCTTTCATGGAGAGTACTGGCGGGGACTGCAGACGGTTGTACAAGTCTCCCATTCTGTTTGGATGTTTCGCGAGTTGATAGATACAGTCTACCTCTCTCATCTTTTATGCCATGACCTGAGAAGTAAAGCAACAGGAGATCATCTTTGTTGCGTTCAGCAAACAGATTGTCAATGGCTATTCGCATTTCTTGTGGTTGAGGATTGTTTAGCACAGCGATATCTGCTTCGGCAAAGCCTCCCATTTCCGGGTTTGCCAAAACTCGACACATTGCTTCAACATCTTTAACGGCTGCTGGTAGTGGGTTCAATCCTGGCTGATATTCACTCACCCCTATCAGTAGTGCAATTTTTCTCATTAGCCTACCTAAGGTTTAAAAAACTCTTGCGCTTTTTGATAGGCAAATTCAAAATCTTTTTGATTCCCAGCTTTTATTTTCAGTTCTTGACTGTCAGATGCTTTTTTGAGTGTAATCTCTATCGACTTGCCACTCAAGTGTTCTTTGAGAAATTTAAACAAAGCCGTACTACCAGGAATAATTACAGCCTTGATTGTTCCGACAATAAAACCTTCTCCCTTTGCCAGTACTGGAAATGCTTCTTCTGTGACTAAATGAGCTTCTTCTACGCCATCAACTTCTCTAATCTGTGGTAGTAAATCTTCTACTTGGGCTTGTAACCATTCTTCGTCTTGTAAATCTGTAGATGACAGGGATATGGTGACTTCTACAGTAGATGTTGGTGACATGTGTTAGTCTATTGGCTAATTTATAGTCATTTACAAAGATTATAAAAGAAATAACCGCAGATAGACGCAGATAAACTCCCAATTATCCTGTGCTGAGAATATAGGACTCCCATCGGTGAGAGGTTAAGTTCAACAAATACTCAGGCTTCCTGTAATGAGAGCCAGCCAGGTTGCCACTGAGAACCGTCTTGTAACAATTTAGCATTGAGCCAGAAACGAACGTTGGGATCGCAGGCGGCAGTGATTTCGGCATACACCCACTTACCCTGGTTTTTCCGGTTGACAACTCGGAAGTGCCGCCAGCCATCTACTTTTTGTTGTGCTGTCCACTTAGAACCAACTAGATAAGGAAATTTCTGCTTTTTCATCAATTCAAAAATGTATGCAAAACATGAATCCATCGTCAGGGTTTTGAACGATGAACTCTATGATATCAACTCTTCTTATACCAATTCTATATGAAGATGCAACAAATCGGATTCCCCCAACCCCCCTAAAAAAGGGGGGCTAAGAGATATTATTTAGCGCAGCTTCATTCCTCATTGCCCACTTCTTATTTCCAATTCTTTATAACCTGTTTCTGCATCATAAGTTCTCAGAAAGGTGTATTCTTCACCGATGCCAATAATTATTTCGGCGGTTGTGTAGATGATGCATCCATCAACGAGATGTCCAGCAATGGTTTTGCCTTGTTGATCGGCAATGGCCATGTGCAGGTGTACGCCTGTATTTGCTATTATGCCATTCAGGGAAAAGATTTCAAATTTTTCAGTTAATACTGTATGAATTTCTTGATTTGCAAAGCGAATTGCTGCCTGTTTTAAGCTACCGATTGCAGTTAGTATAAATCCGGCTTTGATGTTTTCTTTTTCGGCAAAGTTCTTTAAATTTTGTCTGAGATCGTCGTTTGGTTTTAGTCGGAGAGCAAGGATTTTCATCAAATGATAAATTGGATAAGGTAACTCAGTGATTATACTGTTGCTTGTGTTCAATTAGGTTTCTTAAAATGTACTAGCAATCAGCGCTCAGCAAATATTGCTTGTGGAGATTAGCCAATACATATAAAGCTCTACATAACTGCCTCATAGCTGAGTGTTAAGCGCTGATAGCTGCTTGCTTTCTATAAAGTAATAT
>CAZZVG010001265.1:0-1536 GCA_964657295.1 Iningainema sp.
TTGTTTTAAACCAGCGACCGGATATAATTGCTGTTTCCTTTAAAAAAGTGTCTGGAACACGCGATATCACAGCTCAACCGCTTTACCTACAGCTCCAGCAAGCTTTACAGGGTAACATTCGCGCAGTTGGAGCAATTTCACCAAAAGTCAGTCCTTTGGGCGTAAATTATGCTCTAGTCAGTCTACCAGGCGGGGTTCGAGGTGTTGGCAGTGCTATCTATTCTCAAATTCAACAGCAGCCATACGTTCAAACCACTTTACCAGTACTGAGTCGTAGCCAACGCCAAGAAGTTATCGTTTTACCTAACGAAATTATTATCAGCTTCAATCCACAGCTTGACGAGAGCCAGAGACAGGCAATTTTACAGCAAAACAATCTGGCGATCGTGCGTCCGTTGCGCTTTAGTCGCGATCGCTATATTGTCAAATCTACATCGACTGATGGCACAAAAATCCTCAGTATTTCTAACCAACTCAATCAAGTCAAAGGTATAACATATGCTACACCCAATTTCCTTGAATCCGTTAATGACCAAAATCTTGAAACAACTGTCAAACAAGTTGCCAATCTAAAAAACTCCCAACAAATTGACAACTTCACTCCAGGCAATATCCCCTCCCAATCTACCAGAAGCATTTCCCCGAAAGCAAACTTATTAGGATGGGCGTGGCAACTAAACAGTATACCACTAAAACAGTGTTTGCAACAGTCCTTATCTAGTTTTTCATCTCTGCAAAGCTGCTTGCAACAACCCGTAGCGACAAAATCGACTGCATCGCGCACAGATATGAGGGTAACAGATGCCTGGAAACGTAGCAACGGCGGGCGTAGTGTAGTTGTAGCAGTGATAGACAGCTTAATTGAGTGGGATCATCCCGATTTGGCAAATAATGTATACACTGTGAAAGCTGCAGACAAATGTCCCGGCGAAGTTCACGGTTGGGATTTTTCGGCAGGTGGTGATAGCGCTAACCCTTGCGAAAACGGTGATGGAGATACTCGCGTTTCTCCATCGGAACTCGCTATTTTGAAGTCGAAATTTCAGGATACTTTCCAACTATCTGATGCGAAATTAGTCGAGCAATATCCAAGAGAGACACTCTTAATCAAGCAACAAAACCCAGATTATTCACTCTCACAAATTGCTAAAGTTTTACGTCCCTATATTCGTACTTATAAAATAGGTGCAGAATTTCACGGTACTTGGGTGAGTGGCATCATTGCTGCTAAACCTCAACATGGAGAAGGAGTGGTGGGTGTAGCTCCTAATGCTCAAATTTTACCTGTGCGGGTGTTCGGGTTAAACGGTAGTTATACGCCTTCCGCCTACATCGAAGCCATTGGCTACGCTGCCTCGCGCGGTGCTGATGTCATCAATCTCAGCTTGGGTGCAACTTTACCAAGTCAGGGAGAAGAAGAAGCGATCGCCCAGGTACTCAAAGCACACCCTAGACTTGTAATTGTAGCAGCTTCTGGCAACGAAAACTCCAACGAAGTCACATTCCCTGCGGCTTATCCCGGAGTCGTTGCTGTTG
>CAZZVG010001265.1:1546-2394 GCA_964657295.1 Iningainema sp.
AATCGTGCGCCCTACAGTAACTACGGCAAGGGATTAGATGTCGTTGCACCCGGAGGCGACTTTAGTACACCTGGATGGTTAGGTGGAATTCCCACCACAGGTGGCACTTGGCTGGATGCATTTTGGCAGGGTGTACCAAATCCTACCTCACGTTGGTCTTCTGTAATTGACCCAAGAGGCAGATATTGGTGGGTAGAAGGTACATCCTTCTCAAGCCCTGCGGTAGCCGGGGTAGTGGCGTTGATGAAAGGGGAAAATTCCCAGTTAAATCGAGAAGGTTTAGTGAGTATCCTTAAATCTACCGCGAGTTACGAAAGTTTGACGATTTCTGATGAAGATGCTAAAATCTACCGTTCAAAGGGTAATAAGAGTACAAAATATTCTTCAGCTAAAGATAAACAGTACTTTTTCGGTAATGGGCTAGTTAACGCTGATGCAGCCGTTAAAGCAGTGCAAAGAAAACGTTAATTCAAGCGTTAGATTTACTTACAGCAGCACACTCTAAGAATTCTTGGCGCTCTTGGCGTCTTGGCGGTTCAATAAAGAATCAGGAATTTGCACGTTTAAGTTGCTCATGATATTTCTCCTACGTGTTGCAAAAATTTTTTGGGTGTTACTACTCTAATGCCAAATTTTTCGGCGGCTTGGAAATCTTTTTGATTGTAAGTGATAATAAAATCGGCTTCTGATTCTACGGCTAAATCTATTATAAAGTCATCATCTGGATCGCTTGCTGATGGTCGCCATAGATAAAAAATGCTACGTTTGTTAGCAATGGCGGTTACAGCTTCAATAATTGGTGAGGCGAAGTGAAGAAGGCAGAAGTTATCCTTGGCTTCATAAGCATC
>CAZZVG010001266.1:0-2394 GCA_964657295.1 Iningainema sp.
GTCTCCAGAACGGCTTTTCAGTTTCTGCCCATCTTCTCCCAGTACAAAACCAAAGGGGGCATAGATAAACTTTACATCATCTGTTATCCAACCTGCCGTTCTTCCTACCTGAAAAACTTGGGCAAAATGATTGCTTTGTTCTGCACCTACAGGATAAACTACCCGTTTAGCTTTATCCACATGAACCCGGTAGCGAATTGCTGCTAGATCTGTCGTCGCGTAGTTGTAACCTCCATCGGACTTTTGCACGATTAGGGGTAAAGGTTCACCCTCTCTATTGGTAAAACCTTTTAGGAAGACGCACTTCGCACCTTGATTTTCTACTAACAGACCGAGTTTATCCAATTCCTCAGTGACTTCTGGTAGCAAAGCATTGTAAAAGGATTCCCCCCGCTCAATAATATCCGGAGAAATTCCCATTAGGTCGTAAACGACTTGATAGGCTCGACTTGATAGTTGGCAGACTATCTTCCATGCCAGCAGAGTTTTTTCATCCCCTGCCTGTAGCTTTACCACTGCTTGTCGAGCTGCTTCCTTAAACTCATCGTCTTCATCAAACCTTCTCTTTGCTTGACGGTAAAACGAAGATAAATCTCCTAAATCTAGGTTTTCTGTGCTTGCCAAAGCTTGGGGATATGCCTCTTCCAAGTGGGCAATCAGCATTCCAAACGGAGTTCCCCAGTCTCCTATATGGCTAATCCGCAAGACATCGTGACCGACAAATTCTAAAATTCGGGATAGGCAATCTCCGATCACTGCGGGACGCAAGTGCCCTACATGCATTTCTTTGGCAATGTTTGGGCTGGGATAATCCACAATAACTTTTTTGGGATTCTCAGTTGGTGCGACTGCCAATCTGGGATCAACTTGCATCTTGCTGAGTTGTGTTTCGAGGTATTCTGTTGTCAGCTTCAGATTAATAAAGCCAGGACCGGCTATTTCTGGAGGTTTACAGATATCGGATACATCAAGTTTTTCGACGATTTGTTGTGCGATCGCTCTTGGCTGCTGCCCCAACTGTTTAGCTAACGGTAAAGCAACGTTCGCTTGATAATCACCAAATTTAGGATTACTGGCAGAAACCAAAATTGGATCTACTCCCGCATAGTCAGCGCCCAAAGCCTCGCCCAAAGCCTGCTGCAGTTTAATTTTTAGTTGCTCTTGTGTAGATTTCATGTATAGATGGTATCGCTTGCTGTCTACGTTCAATCAGTCACCTTACAACAAAGATACAAACTCTTCTACACTCAAACCACTATCAAAGAATGATTGCTCGTAGAGTTCCTGTTGCTAATTCCTGATGATCTGGAACGACAACTTGTCTCATATTCTGATCGGTCTAACTACAAAATTTTGCTACTGATTGACAATTATTGAATCCTCATACTCAAATCTAACCACCTTGACTGAGTAATCGGCGCACTGCTAGAAATATAATCCACGCCTGTTTCTGCTACGGCACGGATAGTTTCCAAAGAAATATTGCCAGAAGCTTCGATTTTAACCCGACTCTCCTGTTGTCGAATAGTTTGTACTGCTTGACGCATGAGGTCGTGGGACATGTTGTCCAACATAATAATGTCAGCTTTGTGGTTTAGGGCCTCTTGCACCTGCTCTAAGGTTTCTGTTTCTACTTCTATTGTTAGGGGATAAGGAATTTGGGAACGGATGCGGGCGATGGCTTCCCCGATTCCTCCGGCGGCGGCAATGTGATTGTCCTTGATCATCACTGCATCGTCTAGTCCCATGCGGTGATTGATTGCCCCTCCTACTTGAGTCGCGTACTTTTCCAGAAGTCTCAGTCCTGGTGTTGTTTTGCGAGTATCGACTAACTTGGCGTTTAAATCGGCAATTTGGTCTACATATTTCCGAGTCAATGTGGCAATCCCACTCAGATGCATAACTATATTAAGAGCAACTCGCTCTCCGGTTAGCAAAGCATCTAGTGAGCCATGAATCTCCGAGATGACTTCTAAGTGCTGACACCATGTCCCCTCAGGCACGAGCGACACGAAGCTAACTTTCTCGTTCAAAAGTTGAAACACCCTTGCCGCTATTGGTAGCCCGGCAATAACTCCAGGTGCTTTCGCTATCCACTTGGCTTGTCCTTCGGTTGTTTCAGGAAGGAGTAGGCTTTGGGTTGTGCGATCGCCCCGACCGACATCTTCTAACAACCAATCACATAAAATTGGCTCTAAGACCAGCTTTGATGGCAAAACACCGAAATTACTCACAATTTATAACTGCTTCCTTTTCCATCTTTGAAAATCTTTTCCGCCAAAACCCTTTCTGTGTCTATCTTTCAAACATTCAAAAATATTCTTTCTAAAAATCTTAGAAAAACAGTTGACAAGGAGAGAGAGAGTAGCTATATTTAAAAAGTGCCAGATGAGA
>CAZZVG010001267.1:0-2391 GCA_964657295.1 Iningainema sp.
GGCGGCTGTCATGCTTGCTACTGTTGATCCCGGTGATGAAGTAATTGTGTTTGAGATGATCCGGGTTAGCCATAAAGAATCCTTTAAATGAGGTCAGCGGTTATGTCCAAAGCTCTAGTCTCTTCAAAAGTTGGCATAATGACAGCTAGTAGATTATATTTTTGAAATGGAACTCTTGACAATTGGACACTCTAATCACAGTATTGAGGCGTTTATCGCACTGCTGCAAAAACATGAGGTAACGGCTGTGGCGGATGTACGATCATACCCCTACAGTCGCTATCTGCCTCATTTTAATCAGGCACTGCTTAAACCAACCTTACTAAACGTAGGAATCCGCTACGTGTTCTTAGGTCGTGAATTGGGAGCCAGACCTAATGATCCAACCTGCTATGTTGATGGTAAAGCTCTGTATGAAAAAATTGCATCGACTGAGCTATTTTCAGAAGGAATTCAACGTATTTTAAAAGGTGTTAAAAAATACAAAATTGCGATGATGTGTGCTGAGAAAGACCCAATTACCTGCCATCGCTCCATTTTGGTTTGTCAGCACTTGCTTAAATTCAATATAAACATTAGCCATATCCTGAGAAACAGTGATTTAGAAACCCATCAGCACCTCGAGGAAAGGTTATTAAAGTTACATGGGCTGAAGCAATCAGAGTCACCTGAACATATGCAACTTTCGCTATTTAATCAGACATCAGTTGCTGATGATTTTATTAGTCAATACTCAAAAGAAGAAGCTATAAAAGAAGCTTATAAGCGTCAGAGTGAGCAAATAGCTTACGTAGAAAAAGCAGGAAACCAGTATGAGCAAGTCGGTTAATTTATTCACAATAGGCTTTACCAAAAAAACTGCTCAGCAATTTTTTGATACTTTAATGAATGCTGGTGTTAAAAGGGTTATTGATACAAGACTGAATAATATTTCTCAATTAGCAGGATTTACTAAACGTGCAGACTTAGAGTATTTTTTGCGAAAAATTGGTGATATTGAGTATGTTCACACGCTCGATCTGGCACCAAATAAGGATATTTTGGATGCCTATAAGAAAAATCAGGGTGATTGGGAGACTTATGAGAAAAAGTTCCTGAAGTTAATGAGCGATCGCCAAATTGAGAAGAAAGTTTCATCAGAACTTATGGATGGTGGTTGCTTGCTCTGTAGTGAGGCAAAACCTCATTATTGCCATCGTCGTTTGGTTGCAGAGTATTTGAGTGATAAATGGGGAAACATAACTATATGTCACCTCTAAACTTTTATGACTCAAATAATCTGTCTTGCCAATTCCTGGAAGTTTGAAGAACGTTGCATCGCAGGAATTAACCCTACTACGGGTCGGTGGATTCGTCCAGTTTCTAGTTTCTATCCAGAGGATGGTCGAGTTCCTGTACGTGTTCGACTTATACAGGGAAAAGAGCCTGCGCTATTGGATATTCTGGAAATTCCTCTAGAGAAAAACGGTCCAGACTTTGGCTTTGAGAGTGAAAACTTGATCATTGCCTCTGGATCTTGGCAACGAGTTGGTCAGATTCAACCGACAGATGTCTTGCAATACTGTGGGAACTATCCCCATATTCTCCATAACTCTAACAAGTATGTGAATGTAGGCTATCTAAAGTCCTTACCATTCCAACAAAGACGCACCCTGCAATTAATATATGCAACAGAATTCGCGGTCCAGGCTATATCGAAAGCTCAAGGAAGTCGGAAATGGCAAGGTACATTAGTAACAATTACAGGTGAACAACTAATTAATGCTAGTATTACTGACCCTGTATTTGTGAAGCGATTGGAATCTGGCTATCGTCCTCAAAATCCTTGCTTAGTAACAGTCAGCTTGAGCTTGCCCCACCGACCATCTGACGATTGGGAAGGGGATGATCCTTTTTGGAAACTAATCGCGGGCGTAATCGAATTGTCTGAATACGACTTGATTCTAGTTGAAATGAAACGATTGGGTTGGAGCTTGGAGCAGGGACGGGAGTACTTGCTACGAACCTATAATAAAAGATCGCGCTAGCAGTTGAATGCTACTGAAATTACCGAATTCTTGAATTACCTAAAATCCCTACAGAATTCAAACCACTCCCTTAATAGTAATGATATCCCCTTCTAATCAAATATTTAACTTCCGCAATTGAGGATATATCAGGAGCATGTAATTGTTCTGCTTTACAGCAGTTTTCACTTAATTTAGACCACATTTTTTGGCTTCTTCTTTGCGTCTTTGCGACTGGCGTGGGTATGTTCAGATCTTCAGGGAGTGACGCTTCTAACTAAACCTTATTGATATGGTATCTTGAATAAATTAATATAATATCTATTAAGTAATTATTTAGCTATAGCAGTCCTAAATGAGATCCGAACACCTCTCCCTTGTCTCC
>CAZZVG010001268.1:0-2390 GCA_964657295.1 Iningainema sp.
GGAGAAAAATTACTTCTGTCTGCCGTCTCATTCTTCAATGAAGATTTCCAACTTTAAAGATTGTCGTTGCATAATGTTACTAATATAAATAATTACTCGTCGGTTTCTATCGTTTGGCTAGTGTTACATGACTTCTGATTCTACCATCCCCAATTTAGAGTCAAAAAAAGCTGTTTCAGATATGGAGTTAATCTCTGTGCTCTCAGATCTAGAGACAGAGTCCACTATTTCCAGTACAGACGGCAATTCTGTGCTGCCTGAAACAGAAGTAGATTCTGTCCTTCTTTATTTAAAGTCAAATTCTCAGGTTGTGGATGTAGAGTCATCAGAGAAAGCCAATGAAGATGGAGTGAAGTCATCGTTACCAGACATTGCGGTGAATCATAAGATCCAAGTCCAGTTGAAAAGTGAGGGAGGAAAACTATTACTAATTTTACCAACAGAATCTCAAGTCCCAACCTCGGAATACGGTTGGTCGGAAATTTGGCAACAGGTGAAATTGCGGTTGTTGGGTAGAGAGCGCTTTTTTGCACCTAATACAGTGTTACATCTTGTAGCACAAGATCGATTGCTTGATGGCAGACAATTACAGGAACTTGCGGAAACTTTAAGTGAAGCACAAATCCAGATGAAATCTGTTTCCACTTGTCGTCGTCAAACTGCGATCGCAGCTGCCAGTTCGGGTTATTCTGTAGAACAGCTTCAGCCGGAAACTTCCCTGTTCTCAGAACCAAAAACTGCTAAACCACCATTAGCAGAAGCCCTCTATCTCAATATGACAGTGCGTTCTGGAGTGGAAATTCGCCATCCAGGTACAGTGGTTGTGTTGGGAGATTTAAATCCGGGTGGTATTGTAGTTGCAGATGGAGATATTCTAGTTTGGGGTCGTCTACGTGGAATTGCTCATGCCGGTGCTTCTATGAATCGCGAGTGTCTGATTATGAGTTTGCAAATGGAACCAACCCAGTTGCGGATTGCAGATGCTGTCGCCCGAGCGCCGGAAAAATTGCCGATGCAGTTTTTTCCTGAAGTGGCACACATAACGCCAGAAGGAATTCGCATTACAAAAGCAATGGATTTTTCCCGAACACAATTTAGTAGGATGAATCAAGAGCAATAAAACTTTATGTTTTATATTTTCTAATCCTTAATCGAGACGCGTTTCTATCATGACTCGCATTATTGTCGTTACCTCCGGTAAAGGAGGGGTGGGTAAAACCACAGTTACAGCAAATTTGGGTATGGCTTTAGCCAAAAAGGGACGTCAAGTTGCTTTAGTTGATGCGGATTTTGGTCTGAGAAATTTGGATCTGCTACTAGGTTTGGAAAATCGCATTGTTTATACCGCAGTCGAAGTCTTGTCTAGGGAGTGTCGCTTAGAACAAGCTTTGGTGAAAGATAAGCGTCAACCCAATCTAGTGCTTTTACCTGCAGCACAAAATCGCACCAAAGATGCCGTCAATCCCGATCAGATGAAGTTATTGGTGAATGCACTGGCACAAAAGTATCAGTACGTATTGCTTGATAGCCCAGCCGGAATTGAAATGGGGTTTAAAAATGCGATCGCCCCAGCTAAAGAAGCTTTAATCGTGACTACACCAGAAATTGCCTCGGTTCGTGATGCCGATCGCGTCGTCGGGTTATTAGAAGCACAAGGCATTAAGCAGATTCATCTAATTATTAACCGGATCAGACCTGCAATGGTACAGGCAAATGATATGATGTCTGTACAAGATGTTCAGGAGCTTCTGGCAATTCCTTTGATCGGGGTTATCCCCGACGATGAACGGGTTATTGTTTCTACCAATCGCGGCGAACCTTTAGTATTATCGGAGACTCCGTCTTTAGCCTCTACAGCTATTGACAACATTGCTCGTAGATTGGAAGGAGAAACCGTCGAATTTCTGCAGTTAGACCAATCCAATAACGAAAATATATTCTCTCGTCTCCGAAGGTTGTTGTGGACAAAGATTATTTAACTTTTCATCTCGTCAAGTGTCCCCGGAACTGCAATGATTCTTGAAATTCTCGAGCGACTTTTTTCTCGCACTGTAGACAACAGCCGCCAAAAGGTGAAACGTCGTCTGCAATTAGTGATTGCACATGATCGCGCTGACTTAAGCCCTCAGGCATTAGAAAAGATGCGGCAGGAAATCTTAGAAATTGTCTGTCGCTATGTGGAAGTAGAGGTTGAAGGCTTGGAGTTTTCCTTAGAAAGCAACGAACGCACAACAGCCTTGATTGCTAACTTACCGATCCGCCGAGTGAAAGAAAGCGCACTTGTCGAATCAGATAGTAGCGAGACACCTCCACTTAGCTAAGAGGTAGTATTTTTGACACTTTATAAAGAAGATAGATACGGAGATTCTTAAGACATTGCTGCCTTAATA
>CAZZVG010001269.1:0-2385 GCA_964657295.1 Iningainema sp.
ATTAATTCGCCAACAACATCATAAATTTAGGGGCTTGTAACTTTTTCATTCTGGTCAAACTTAATAGGCGTTCAAGAGAAAAGTCGCAGAGCTTAAAAGAAGAGGTTGAACTCTTCAATCAGAATGTCTGTTCAATAAAAAACACAATTGCCGGAGATTGCAGCTAGCAGGTGATGCCAAAAGTGCTTTCCTCAATACCCATGTCAATGCTAAAGTACCCGCTTTACAATTTTATTGCAACCGTACCCAGTAGCGTAGAAACAACGACTCTGGCAGTCGTACTGGAGATTTTTGAGGAACAGTGCGATCGCTTAGTCGTGCTGGACAAGCAGCAATGTCCGATCGGATTGCTTTACTCTGCTCATCTTGTACCACAATTGCTTTCGGCACAAGGAAACCAAAGTCCCAGCTTTTTAGATTTACAGCAGCCACTTTCCACGTTAGGTCAGAGCCTGATTCAACCACTGAGAACCTTATCAGCTTCTTTTAATCTTGAGCAATTTGCCTCTTTACTGCGTTCTCAACAACTGACACATACAAATACTAACTTAGATTGGGCGCTGGTTGACTCAGATGGCAAATTTTTAGGGCTTGTGAATAACTCTCGCCTCATCAAATATTTGGCTGGGCAGAGATTGTCCATGAGTTCTGACAAAGGCGGTGACGATGCAACGCCAAAAAAAGCGGTTCAAAAAACGTCAAGTGCTTCCAAGAAATATGTTCATGTCTTAGGAGTACAAGATGCCAAAGCAAAAAATCAAAAGCGTGGACAAAAACAGCAGTACCAGAAACAAGTAGACAAACCATTGGTAAAGTTACTGGAACAACTGCCTTGGCCTTTGATGCTACAAACTGGTAGTGGCGAGGTAGTAACCCAAAATTCAGCTTGGTGGCAGCAATTAGGAGTCTTAAAAGATCCAGAAGAAGTCAGGCAACAAGTTGAAGGAATACTAGCAACGCGCAGCAAAGAGCAACATACACCAGTTAAGCTGCTCTCTGAAGAAAATACTTTCCCGATTTTGAATAAATCAGCGACAAAATCGATAGAACCCCAAAACCATCCGCTGACTCAATCAACATCCGCTTCTACATCAAGTCAGTGCTTCTTAGATCGGGAAGTTGGTTGTTGTACCTGCATCGTTCAAGCGCAAAATGGTCAAGAGAGAGTTTGGCAATTTGTCAAAATCCCATTAGATAGTGCCGAGTCGCTCGCTCCAGAATTAGAAACGAGTCTTGAGGGAGAAGTACCCAGCAGCGACTTATGGCTCATTTTAGCCACAGATATTACCGAACAGCAGCAGCTTTATAAAGAATTGGCAGCAAAGAATGCCGATCTCATTCAACTCAATCGATTGAAAGATGAGTTTTTAGCTTGTATTAGTCACGAATTAAAAACGCCATTAACTGCAGTTTTGGGCTTATCGCGGTTGCTTGTGGATCGGCAGTTGGGAGAACTAAACGAGCGTCAAGCGCGTTATGCGGGACTGATTCACCAAAGTGGACGGCACTTGATGAGCGTCGTCAATGACATTTTGGACTTAACCCGCATGGAGACAGGACAAATGGACTTAACCCTCTCCAACGTCAACATTGGCAGTGTCTGCACTCGCGCCTTATCTGAGGCAAAAGCGATCCAAAATCAAAGTAACCGCTCAGCGAATACTCAAGCTCAAGCATTGCCAACAGAAGAACACCGATTCACTCTTTCTGTTGAATCCGGCTTAGATCAGATCGTCGCAGATGAGTTGCGCTTGCGGCAGATGCTGGTACACCTGCTTTCCAATGCTTTCAAGTTTACTGAAACAGGTGGTAATATCGGTTTGCGAATAAGTCGTTGGGAAGGTTGGATTGCCTTTACAGTCTGGGATACAGGTATTGGTATTCCCGAACACCAGCAGCATTTAATCTTTCAAAAATTCCAACAACTGGAAAATCCTCTGACTCGCCAGTATGAAGGAACAGGCTTGGGATTGGTGCTAACGAGAGCTTTAGCTCGCCTCCACGGCGGCGATGTCAGCTTCTTGTCTCGTGAAGGTAAAGGCACTCAGTTTACGCTGCTCCTACCACCTAGTCCCCCACACAAAAGAGGAGGAGATCAGGAAAGTCGGGAAGTGAAGGAAGTTGTCAACTCAAATTCTCCTATGCCCGCCCGCCCTTCAATGCGGATCTTTACTTCGGAAACTCAGCAGAATAGCTTAGTCTTGGTTGTTGAGGCAGTCGCCAGATATATCGAAGATTTGACTGAACAACTCACAGACTTGGGTTATCGAGTGGTTATTGCCCGCTCCGGATGTGAGGCAGTAGAAAAAGCCCGTCGCTTACAACCCAAAGCTATATTTCTCAATCCGTTGCTGCCATTGCTATCAGGTTGGGATGTGCTAACCC
>CAZZVG010001270.1:0-2375 GCA_964657295.1 Iningainema sp.
CAACCAACAATTAACAACTCACAAATATTATGTCTCGCTCTAAAGCCATAACGTACTACATTACCGCCCGTCTACTTCTAGCGCCACTTCAGTTGTTGACAATCGTCACAATTGTGTTTTTGCTGCTACGAGCAACACCTGGAGATCCCGTTGATGCTATTTTGGGTGGGCGTGCGCCAGCAAGTGCCAAAGAGGAATTGCGGAAACAATTAGGTTTAAACCTACCTCCAGTGCTACAATACCTAAATTACATCAGTTCCCTGCTACGCTTTGATTTTGGAAATTCCATAACCAGTCGAGGACAAAAAGTTTGGGACATAATTTGGCAATACTTTCCAGCAACGGCAGAATTAGCCATATTTAGCATTGCGATCGCACTCATTGTAGGGATTACAATTGGTACTATTTCTGCAACACGTCCTAACACAGCTCTTGATTTAGGGGGACGGTTGTTTGGTATCATCACTTACTCAGTCCCCATATTTTGGGCGGGAATGCTTCTGCAACTGATTTTCGCCGTTCAACTTGATTGGTTGCCATTAGGAACGCGCTTTCCTGCAACTATTCCTGCCCCAAATACTATCACCGGTCTCTATACAATAGATAGTTTGTTGAGGGGCAACTCCACCCAATTCTTTAGTGCTGTGCGATATCTCATTCTTCCCAGTTGCACTTTAGGAATTCTGCTCAGCGGTATTTTTGAGCGGATTGCCAGAGTGAATTTAAAGCAAACCCTGCAAGCCGATTATGTAGACGCAGCAAGAGCCAGAGGCATTCCTGAAAGAAAGATTTTAATTTCCCACGCCTTAAAAAATGCTTTAATTCCAGTTATTACAGTCTTGGGTTTAACCTTTGCTTCCCTATTGGGTGGGGCAATTTTAACCGAAGTCACATTTTCTTGGCCCGGATTAGCGTTTCGACTATATCAAGGGATCACCGAGCGGGATTATCCAACAGTACAAGGAATTATGGTATTTTTTGGCGTGATTGTCGTGGGTGCAAGCATTGTGATTGATGTGTTAAATGCCTACGTAGATCCACGTATTAGATATTGAAAAACCAGATCCCCGACTTCTTAGAGAAGTCGGGGATCTGTGCTAAAACTTACAAATCGCTTTGAGAACTTGTAGCAACTGAATTGCACGCTCAGATTCTAATAAATGTAATATCGGCATTAATTGATAAGTTGGCGGACTTCCCTGTAATATATACAAAAACTGATAATCCTGACCGTTAGTTACTAGTCCCCACACTGATTGTTGATGTCTCAGACTATTATGAGCATAAGTAAGCAACTGAGGTAAACCTTCTGATACGGCAAAACTACTATTTTTAGATTCAATCACCAACACCCAGAAATACGAATTATTTGTTGTCCGTTGAGACTTATTAACAGCTAATACATCCATTCTCCCTGTAATGTGTGTATCCTCATCTTGAATATCAATATCAGCAATGTCTTCTTCCAAGCTAATCTTGATAGGATAACGATAAAATCCAGCTAATCGCATTAAGGGAAAAATGGTTAAAGCTTTAACAAGTCCTTCTGATACTTTTCCTTCTCCTAGATAATTATCAAAATCATTGCGAATTTGCGCCAGTTCATTTTGTTCCGTTTCGGATAAAGGTTCCAGAGACAATAAGGGCGTGAAAGAGCTATTGTATTGCCTTTGAAAGCCAAAAAGACGATGTATATCGCCTAAAGATAGGGTTTTGGCTTGGATATTGACCATAGTTTTAATTATTCTACTTATTTAATAATTTTAGTGTAAGGCTAAGATTCCCGACTTCGTAAAAGTTCACGTCCTGTAGAATACAGTAGAAATGACTGTGTTCTAAAACTAAGCGAAGAATCAGAGACAGCATAAAATGAGTGAAATTGCGGAAAAACTTAAACTAGAACTCTCTCGGCTCTCGATACAAGAACGTGCCGAGCTTGCTAGCTTTTTAATTAATTCCTTGGATGAAGATATAAACGATGATGTAGAGGTTGCCTGGGATACGGAGTTAAGAAAACGCTTAGAAGATATCCATTGTGGGACAGCCGTTGGCGAACCATCTGAAGGAGTATTGTCTGAACTGCGAGAGAAGTATTCGTGAAGTTTATTGTCATCCATAGTGAAGCCAGAAAAGAACTTGATGGTGCAATTGCTTACTATGAGGCTCAAAATTTAGGCTTGGGACTTGATTTACTTTCTAAAGTAGAGGAACGTTATTCAACGTTTTCCCTACCTCATTTTTTACGCAGAGCTTGAGGAGCTGATTTGGATTATTGCGATCGCACATGAAAAGCGAGTAATCATATGAGGCGCGAAAAAAGCTACGGTGATAGAGGAATTACCGAGAGAGAAATCTGGAGTTAATTCGCAAAGAGA
>CAZZVG010001271.1:0-2375 GCA_964657295.1 Iningainema sp.
GTTTGCTTTGCCGCGATTGCTAGCGAATTCATCGAAGAAAATGAACCAGTCCTACTTGTTGTCCACAGAGAGGAGTTATTGACCCAAGCAGCAACACACCTGAAAATCGCCACTAACCTTGAGTGTGGACTAATAAAAGCTGGTTACAAGCCCAATCCCCAGGCACAAATCCAGGTAGCCAGCATTCAGTCACTGGTTAGGCGATCGCTACCTGCTGCTGGTTTAGTAATTGTAGATGAGTGTCACCATAGCGCTGCTTCTACTTATCGCAAAGTTTTAGGCGCATACCCAGAGGCGAAGATTTTGGGTGTTAGCGCCACGCCCAACCGGATCGACGGCTACGGATTGCGCGATGTATTTGAGCATCTAATTCAGGCAAGCGCTTTTAAAGCATCTGTGGGCGATTTAATTGCCGATGGCTACTTAGCCCCGTTTCGCCTATTTGGTGGTTTTATTGACCTACACATGGATAAATCCAACGGCAAAGGCGATTATAGTGCTGCACAATTAGGTAGAGCCGTACATGCCGTAGATCCGAAGATAGTAGTTTCGGCGTGGCTCAAGACTGCGCCAAACAAAAAGACTTGTTTATTTGCGATTAACATACCTCACTCTCAAGCAATTGTCAACGAATTTCTTAAGCTTGGAATTAGAGCTTATCACCTTGATGGAGAATCGCCGAACCTTGAAAGGAAAGACGCGCTAGCTCGATTCTCGTGTGGCGAGATTACAGTTCTTAGCAATGTTGGGTTATTTACAGAAGGCTTTGACTTGCCAGCCATTGAGTGCGTTGTTACCGCCCGACCGACCAAGAGCGTTACTTTGTGGCTGCAAATGGTTGGTCGAGCATTGCGACCTCATGAAGGCAAAGAGTATGCGATTATCTTGGACTGTACCGACAACTGGCAGCGTCTTGGCAAGCCGGATCTTGAGAGAAATTGGACGCTCGATCCAGTATCAGCTGAGCCTGGGTTAGGAACTTGGAATTGTCTTGAGTGTAAGCACGTGTTTGTGCCAATGCCTGCTCAAGTAACAATTACTAGGATTTGGGATGCAATAGAGTTTGTGCAAAAACTTGCATCTAGAGTCAACTGCCCTGCCTGTGGTAAAGTCGTAACTTATACTCAGGTAGACTCAAAGAAAAACGAAACTCTATTCGATCCAGAGTTGCCACTTCAACTGGTTGACGGTAACAAGATTTACTTCAAAGAGATACCTACGGGAGCGCAGCAGCACATTGTTAACCAATTCATAGAAGCAGAGAAACATATCCGCGCACAGGTTCTGCTAAAAAACCAAAAATATTCCCGACTAGGCACACTCAAAGAAAATGTTTTGAATCGCCCTGACCTCACCTTGGATGATGTGCAGGCAGGTATAGTGATCATGGATTTGCAACACCAAGAGAGCGCTGAGACTGCAATAGTTTCTATCTTGAAGCCAGAAATAATCAAGCGTGTTCATGATAACAACTGGCAGGCAATATCAAAACTTATGGAAAATCGTCCGACAGAAATTCGTTCGCTTGTGTGGGGGTCGCTACCGCCGGCACTGCGATCGCGCATCCATCAGCTTAAAGAGGCAGAAGTTGAAAGAGTCAAGGGGATTAAAGTTGGTTCAATGGTCTCGTTCGTTGACAAGCGGACTTGGAAGGGCTTTAGGGTTGCCGCCGTCAATACCGCGTCGAACAAGGTCTGGCTCGAAACGATGCCCACACCTGTCTCTTTTGATGAGCTTGAAATTGTGCTCCTTTGAGAATCAGGACAGGCGATCTGAACATTACAAATAACTGCCGCAAGTTCCCTCGCTTAATTCCACCAGCGTCCGACTTATTGTACCAGGCTTTGTGGTGGAAGCGAAGGATAGAGTAAGATTGCGTATACGATGTTTACACGATGTTTATAATCCAGGCTTTATGGTAGTGGTCGCTCCTATAACTTTTTGAAGTGTGCGATCGCTAGTTTTGGGCTAAGTTGGCGAAGTCAGATAAGTGTCACTTTTGTGCCACACCACAGGCTATAGTTGCACCATTTCTTTCTCCGGAAAAGGGAACCCAATGTTCCTCGCCAGGAGATGCTAATAAAGATTCCTGCTGCTTGACTACCCACTTCCCTTCTTGATACGCATATGTGTAGCGACATTTGAGGGAGCTTGGTTTAGAACTGTCTTTTGCATTGCCAGTGTCAGTGCCTCTAGCTTCTGATTCAGTCGCAAAAAAATCACTGCTCATGATTACATTGAAAGTAGCAATTCCAGTATAGGGGGATACTAGCGAATCAGTTTTTCTAACATCGTATTGGACATCAGCAACTTTTGCAGATACTCTAGCCCATCCTATACTTCTGTTGTTCCAGACGCCACCATTACTAATATAT
>CAZZVG010001272.1:0-2372 GCA_964657295.1 Iningainema sp.
CGCTACCTGGGGTTGATGGCAGAACGAGTCACAGAAACTTTAAATAAGCCAGATGCTGAATTCATGGATGCGGAATCTCAAATAAATGAAGCTGCTTATTTAGGAGAAATGATTATGGATGAGAAGGGAATGATTCAACGTATCCGGTTAGAATATTTACTTTCAGATGTACAACACAAGTATCTATTAGCAGCAGGGGAACACTAATGCCAATGATACAGCCGAAAATTGAGAGACTGCTGAAAGACAAAATTGGTTTGGCGGTAAGTACTATTGGCTCTACTAAGATAGCCAGAGCCATAGAAAAGCGGCGGTTAGACTGTGGGTTACCGGATTTGCAAACTTATTGGCAGCGATTGCAAACATCAACGCAGGAACTAGAAGAACTGATCGAGCTTGTGGTTGTTCCGGAAACCTGGTTTTTTCGCGATCGCAAACCGTTTATTTATTTGGAACATTATCTTAAATCGGAGTGGTTGTCAAAGCGAGATTCTGGCATCCTGCGCCTATTAAGTGTCCCTTGTTCGACTGGGGAAGAGCCTTACTCCATCGCCATGCTCTTACTCAATGCAGGTTTAACCCCAGACAAGTTTCGGATCGATGCTGTTGATATTAGCAAAAAAGCACTACTTAGAAGCTCAAATGCTATCTATGGTAAGAATTCGTTTCGAGGTGAAAAACTGCCAAATCAGGAACGCTATTTTCAGCAAACTGCAGACGGGTACGAGTTATCTCAATTGGTGCGTAATACTGTTAATTTCATGCATGGGAATCTCCTAGAGTCATCTTTCCTGAATAATAAAAAGTATGATATTATATTTTGCCGTAATTTGTTAATTTACTTTGATTCCTTCACCTCTTCTCAGGCTATAGATGTTTTGGATCGCTTATTATTTTCTAACGGTCTGTTATTTGTGGGATCTGCTGAAACTGGCACGATTCCAACAGACAGATTTGTCTCAGTTCGCTATCCATTTAGTTTTGCCTATCAAAAGGTAGCAGAGGTGCCTACAGTGAAGGTACAACAGTTGCCAGATACAACTAAGAGAAAAGAAATTTTTCGGGCAACCAATAACTCAGCCACAATCCCCAATCTTCAAACAGCACAAGAACTGGCAGATAGAGGGCAGTTGGATGAAGCTGCAGGGTTATGCAAAACTTATCTAGAGCATCACCCTACTAGCGAGAAGGCTTACTTCTTATGGGGCTTCGTGTATCAGGCTCAGGGGGAAAGTTTACAGGCAGAGCAGTGTTTCTTGAAAGCGATTTACCTCAAACCAGATTACAGAGAAGCACTGATTCAGCTCACTCAACTCAAAGAACAGCGTGGCGATCGCGCTGGTGCGGCAGTTCTTCACCAACGAATTCAAAGGCTGCATAATCTAGACAACATAAAATCTTAGTCAAATTTTAATACGATGTTGAATAAAATTTCTAACCGCTTTTTACTCGGATATTCAGTTCCCTTAATTTTCTTAATTATCCAAGGTTTAGTAACTGGCTCAACGATTCAGAAAGTCATTGATTTAGACAATCAGGTTTTTAAACTCCAAGCAGCTAATAAAGAATTGGAGGAAGTGAGTTATGACATTTCTAAGTTTTTACGAACTGCGCGAGGTTATGCACTTTTTCCTAAAGACCAAACCTACAAAAATTCCTTTGATACTGCTTACGAATCTTATAATAAAAATGTTCAACAGCTTAGAGCGGCTGTGATTATCCCTAACCAAGAACAACTGACAAATTCTCTGACGACATACGCGAATACTCTGATTACAGAAGGTAATCGACTGCATAACACCTTTCAAGAAGTTTTCCGGCAAATCGATGCTAACCAGCTAACACAAGCAACTCAACAACTTGGTAACAATAAAGAGGAAATTATTGACACGGCGCAAAAGCAGTTCGGCGATTTGGTAGAAGCTACGACTCTTCAGCGTAAGCAGGAACTTAACGAAGCACGTTCGTTCATGAGCGTAGTAATTTTGATCACTACTGTATTAGCGATCGCCATGACGATCGCTATTGGTTTGCTGATTGGTTTGCCTTTGAGGCGACAGTTGCCGCGAGTCGTTGAATCAGCAGAACAGATTGCAGACGGGAACCTGACGCAGACGGTTGTAGTGACAAACGATCAAACAGAACTCGGGCAATTACTGGCAGCTTTCAATAACATGACGAAAAGCTTGAATTCATTCATATCCCAGACGCAAAAGTCCGGTATCCAAATTACCAGATCTGCTACCCAAATTGCCGCGACAGGCAAGCAATTAGAAGCCACCGTCACAGAGCAAGCCGCTTCCACCAACCAAGTCAGTGCCACCTCTGATGAAATCGCCGCCACTTCCGGGCAATTAGTGAAGACTATGGAT
>CAZZVG010001273.1:0-2371 GCA_964657295.1 Iningainema sp.
CTAAATGAACCACACGGCTTGTAGGGGCGAACGCCCGTTCGCCCCTACGACTGTGGTCTAATTACCTGAAAATTGCTGTAAGTATTAAATAGCGCTAAATAGTCAGTCAAGCGATGCCTCCGCTCGCACTCTTATTGATATAAGCTCCGTTGTAAGTTTATCTAAATAAACACAAACTTAGTCATCAGTAACTTGTCCTCTCGTAGATTTAATCTGTGCGTGTTTGCTTTTATGGTCAAGACGTTTTTTTTGAGAACTACGAGTTGGTTTAGTTGGTTTGCGTCTTCGGGGAACTATGACTGAGCTTTTAATAAGTTCTTGGAGTCGTCTCAACGCTTCCTCCCGGTTTTGCTCCTGAGTTCGGTGTTCTTGAGCTTTGATGACGATGACACCATCTTGGTTTATGCGTCGGTCGTTTAACTTCAACAGTTGTTCTTTATAGCGATCGGGTAATGATGAAGCCCCAATGTTGAAGCGTAAGTGGATAGCCGTAGAAACTTTATTGACGTTTTGACCACCTGCGCCTTGTGAGCGAATCGCATTAATTTCGATTTCGCTGTCGGGAATGATAACTGTGTTGGAAATTTGCAGCATAATTTATTTAAAATATAGCTTATTTCGGACCATCAAAAAAGGCAAATTATGAAGTCGCAGGGAAAATCGAGTTCTACAGGAACACCGATACCCGAACTAGAAATAGATGTGCCCATAGTGTACAGTTTGTTGGAGAAACAGCACCCAGATCTGAAGCACCTGCCGATTCATCTTATTGATGCTGGTTGGGACAATGTAATGTTTCGACTGGGCGACGAATTGTCTGTTCGGCTTCCCCGTCGAAAAGTTGCAGCCAGACTAATTGAAAATGAACAAACCTGGCTTCCACTACTGGCACATCGCCTTCCTATCCCCGTTCCAACTCCTTACAGATTAGGCAAGCCAGCAGGAGGCTACCCTTGGCGATGGAGTGTGTTACCTTGGCTATCTGGTATCACTGCCGATCAAGAGGAACCCCATGCCAATCAAGCAAAACGGTTTGCCTCATTCCTGCTTTCGCTGCACGTGCCTGCGCCCTTCAATGCACCACTCAATCCAGTACGCGGTGTCCCATTGAATCAGCGGGCAGCTTCTGTCGAGGAACGGATGCAACGGCTGGAGATGAAAACGAACCTGATGACACCAGAGATCAAGGAAACTTGGAATCAAGCATTAAAAGCGCCTATTGATGTTTCGGCTACATGGTTACATGGCGACCTTCACCCACGCAATATCTTAGTCGAGAACGGTGTAATAACAGGTATCATCGATTGGGGAGACATGACATCCGGCGATATTGCCACAGACATTGCTTCAATCTGGATGCTTTTCTCCGAGCGAACTGTTCGCCAACAAGTCATGGCTGAATACGGAAATATTTCTGAAACTACATTGCAACGAGCCAAGGGATGGGCGATACTTTTTGGTGTATTGCTATTGGACACGGGGCTAATCGATCATCCCAGGCACGCGGTAATGGGAGAGAGAATATTTCGTCGCCTTGCCGAGGATGGATAACAGATTATGGGAAAGGATTTTGAGCAAAAAAATTGAAAATCTTTGTAGGCAAAATGTCAACAACATCTACCCCTCGTTTGATTCTGGAAACTTTACTTCCACATTTAAAAGTGGCAGCAGCTTATGCCCATCAAATTCAATCTCGTCTTACCGCACTTCCTGACAAACAAAGTGGGGACAACTTTTTTGCGGCTGCCTTAACTGATGCTGATCTTGCCATTCAGAATTTGGTGGAAGTCGTACTACTAGGTAGTTTTCCGCAAATTCGCTTTTATGGGGAAGAACACGAACAATCTCGCAATACTAAATATTTTCGTTCGATAGAACTTGGTGAACAGAATGATTACTTGGTGACGCTCGATCCTATTGACGGGACAAGATTTTATCTTGACGGACATTCTAATTACCAAATTATTCTGGGTGTGCTTAATGCAGATGATTTTGAAGCCGTGATTGCTATCTCCCCTGCTCAAAACATTTATTTTTATGCATTAAGAGGTGAAGGCGCTTTTCAAGGCACTCTGGAGATGAACTTAGAAGATTGCACTCCACTACAAGTCACCTCTGACAGCAAAACAGTATTCTTGGGATTGGTTTCGCACTTGACGCTGCATCATGAGAATTCAGATTGTGCCTACAACGGCTTCATCCAGCAGATGGGAAGTAAGAAATCACACTTCCAGATGTGTTTCCGGAAGATATCTGGATCGGAAAGAACCAATATCCAATACAATCTCACAGGCGGGATGTCGAATTTCGCGTCTGTAGTGAGCGTCCGGAATAGATCTAGCAGTATCGATTTTAGCGCTGTCATGGCAGT
>CAZZVG010001274.1:0-2362 GCA_964657295.1 Iningainema sp.
CGGATCGAGCGGAACGAACTGTTCGCGAACATCACTGGCGCTTTTGTGAATGCTCTGAAGAAAGGTGATAAACCAGAAGTTGCTGTGGTTGTAGCGCAGGTGTTAACACCACAACTGGGCATTGATAAGCCGAACTCCGAGGAAATGGCGCTGATTGATAATGCAAAGAGCGAATGGACGCGCAAGGGTGGGGCGATCGCTCTCTTGATCTGGCTACTATCTGAACTCCCACTAATTGCCTCAAATAAAAATAGCGGTGTTTACTTGCGTATTCATCCGAACTTGATATAAGTTCATGAATCAAATCCGACGGCTATATTCAATTTGTAATTGTCGAGTGTTGCCCGTAACTTTTTTGTTGAAGGAGATCACGCCAATCTTCAGTTGTCTTTTTTGTCCACAGCCAATTTTTAGCTAATTTATCTGGAGCGAAACTTTCTGGATCTTGCTTGACGACTATTTGTCGCAGTTTGATGGCTTCATCAATATATCGCTCCCGTTTGTTCTCCGGCTGATTATGTGCGTTTTTATATAAACCCATAGCTAATCCAGCATAGGCAATGATAGCATCTTTCGGTAATGGCGTTTCTGTGGCTACTGGTGTTGGAGAAACAGAGGCACTTCGCTCTTTGAGAGATACATTCAGTGCCTTGAACCAAGAGTCAATAGCTCGATTTAAATCGCCTTCTGCATAATAGGCAAATCCGAGAGCGTTTGCATATAAAGGTGAGTCTGGTTTGGCTTTGGCCGCACTTTCCCAATAACGCCGGACATCATCAACACTGTAAGTGTTATCTCCTGCCTCGAGCGACTGCCACCCCAATCTTCCTTTGATAAAGTTTACAGATGGATTGTCAGCTTGGTATTGGGGAATGATATCAAGAGCTGTTTTAGCATTATTGAGCGCATTTCTGTCGAACAGTTCTTCCACAGCCATCAGTCCTGTTTTCAAATCGCCCCTACTCAATTTATCAGTAGCGTAGGCAGTGACAATTCCCGTTGCATCTGCCTTGAGATTCACATCTGAATGATTTGAGTTAGATATAGATTCGGGAATTGGTGGTATATCCGGCATGTGTTGTTGCGACAAAGTAAGACCGATAGCGGCAGCGATCGCACTGACTCCGACAGTCCCCAACACGTACCATTTACGTTTAGTGCGGCGTTTATTTAGAGACCTTTGTTTGGGATCAGCTGATGGTGTTACACTGGAATCTCCATGTTCTAAAATCTCTTGTTCTGAAGAATTTTGGCGAAACCCAGGTATTTCCGGAGGATTTAGATTGGTTTTGCCATAGGAAGCTGCCTCACGAATTTGTTCCCATACTCCAGCATCGTTCTCGTCAAACGAATCTATCCCACCTGAAATCGGCATCTGATCAAGACTATCGTTCACGAGTTCGGCAGTCATCTGAGAATGTTCGTTTCTAGCTTTGGAGTTATCTAACTGCCGAAATAGATCGGAAACGACAGCCGAATCTTCAGCATAGGATTGATCGTCATACTCAATTTCATTAACTAAATCCCCCCAGGTATCTTCACCCAGCCAGTCTAAACCAGAATCCTGTGCCAAGGAAGAAGGTATGAGTTCTCCCAGAGGTGGACGAACGACATTAAGTGAATCTGGGTAAATCGATGACATTCCTCTTAAATCAGGAGCGTATTCGTTAAATAATTCTCCATTTTCAGATGAGTCAAATTCCGGACTGAGATGACCGTCAAATTCTGGTTGAAGATATAATATAGGTAAAGCCCAGTACACTTGGTGAGAACCATAAGCGGCAATCAATCCCTGACGCATTCGGCTGGCACATAAATCAACAGGTAAGCCGTGAGATAGGTTGCGATAAAATAATTGTGTCAGCGTCAGCGCCACATCATCAGGAATGCGTTCTGACATTGCCAAAACGCTCTTAATACCCCGCTTCACCAAACTTTCTGTGAGATTGTGTTCACCAGTATCTGCACCGGGATCTGAGGTAGCTGCATATGTTCCCAGGCAGGAATTAAAAACAGCCATTTGAATACTATTATTGACAAGCAAGCCAGCCAAATCATCGCCGCTTAAGGTTTCTTTTAAACCTGTTCTGCGATTAACAAGATAAATTTCGCCTCCTCCCGGACCTAAGTTACTATGACCCGAGTAGTGTAGAACATCGTATCTTCCTTGTTCTAGGGCTTGTGTCAATTCTTCCCGTCCTGGTTGTTCGAGAACGGTTAGTTGGATTTCTGGCAGATAATAACCACCTTCGCTATACGGAATCGGACGGGAAAGCTCTGCTTGCAGTTTCTTCGCTTCTTGTTTGAGAAGATCCAAGCGGTCGAGATCGGTAGGGGAAGCGATCGCCATTAAAACCTTTAT
>CAZZVG010001275.1:0-2354 GCA_964657295.1 Iningainema sp.
CTCAAGATTTGGATCATTTGGATGTTGAGCGTCTCCTTTATCGCACCACCATCACCGGCGATGTTCCAGTTGGGGTCGATGGTTTCCGCTCGCAAGTCGTTCAAGGTGAGGCGTTCAGTGCAGAATTACCAACCGTCTTGAAGCAGAAAGCTGAGAAGTTAGAAGCACAACCAGTGCTTTCGTAAGCTGCAGAGGGTAAACCGAGCTGCGTACATATTCCGCAGCTCGGTATGAAAATAGGTTATTGGACGTATGTTACGTTTAACTTTACGACGGGCGGCTCGGCTCGCTACAGCCATCGCAGTCTCTCTTTTCATCAGCTTATTGACGGTTACTAGCCCTGCCCTAGCAGATAAAGCAAAGGGTATGACGGCTTTGCGATCGCGATCATCACGATTGACCAGTTATGAAAGAGATCTGCTTATCCTGCTCTTTGCGATGTTGGATTGATTCGTTTTGCAGACACCAAATTACTCGTCATGTTCAAGTCGTTTACCCAAACTGATCACATTGTCAATAGCATACCCTAAATGTTGATAGAACTCGATAACTTGGTTGTTTTTTGACCGCACTAGCAAATTAATCTTGGGGCAACCCGCTTCACGCAGTCTCCGCTCTACTTGTGCCATCATGGCTCGTCCAAATCCCTTTCGTTGATATTCAGGGGCAACGGCAAGGTAATTGATCCAACCACGATGCCCTTCATATCCTGCCATCACTGTCGCTACAAGCGATCGCTCTACTAGACCGACGAGAAAAAGATGAGGTTGAACACACAGCTTACGGTCGATGTCCTTCTTCGGGTCATTCCACGGGCGAATTAGACCGCATTGCTCCCATAACGCAATGACGGCGGACTCATCAGCAAGTTCAAAAGGGCGAATCTCCATATTTTTTTTACGTCGAACTCAGGTTCAACAAGCGATCAAGGCAATGGTTAATAATTTTAAACCAAAAATCAGGACTTGATTTTGTATGAATTTCTATGATACACTTTTTTCATTCCTAAAATACTATTAGTTGATAAAGTTACCGTAAATTTTAGTGGCACAGTATGCGTCCATAGCTCACATCTTGCACCAAGAAAAATTTATAAATTTTCATTACTCAGGATGAAACCCAATACCCTTGATTTAGCGACAAAAGCCGATAAAAAGAAAGTATCTTTATCGTCGATGTTTCAACGTTAACTGGGTTTGTACGGATAGGTGCAAGATATGAGCCTCCGACTAGCGGCGTACCGCAAGTGAAATATGAAAGAAACACATTTTCCTTATATCTCTAAAAGCCTTGCTATATATGGGTTTGAAAATGTGTTTCTTAGGAGATAGGAATTTTTTCAAGGGGGACAAGGAAGACAAGGCAGAGGAGTTGACAACTTATTTAAGATTGCTATATCGTGTTATGAAACTTTACTACATCACCTTAAATAATACAGACGAAGCACGTCAGATTGGTCGTGCTTTATTAGAACAAAAACTAGCTGTTTGTGTCAACTGGTTTCCCATCACCTGTGCTTATGTCTGGCAAGGGGAAATTTCAGAAGAGCCAGAAGTGATGTTGATTGTGAAAACTCAATCAGGTTATAGGGATGACGTTGAAAAAGTGATTCGCCAGCACATTAACTATACTAACTTTATTGCTGAAATCTCACCCACAGAAATCAACCAAAATTTCCTGGAATGGTTGAATGCTGAAGTTCCCATACGTCCAATACAAAGAACGTATGTCAAATAAAAGTAATCGAGTAACTCACTATTTGCCTCCCGCACAGTGACTTTTCGCATTTCAATTCGCTCCCCCAAATATAGCTCGAGTGCAGCTACTCGAGCTATCCGTGCGTATGGGGAGTTTGGTGTATAGAACAGTTTCATAACGATAGTAGATTATATATGTCATATTGTAGTAGAATCTACGATAAATGGATAGATTAATGTACGTATGCAATTTAAAAAGCATTGACATAAAGTTGCAACACAACTCCTGCCCGATACCGATCCCATGAAGAAACTGTTTAATAAATTTTTCGATTTAGTCTTTGTCGTACCTTATCGCCATCGAAATAATGTGGGATTGAAAATTTTTGACACAGATTCTATATCAATACATATAAATCCAAGACGCTCAACCTTCTCCCTCATGCGTTTATTGTAGAATTATGACCAAATACTTAATTTATCGTCTGCTGACATTTATTCCAACACTTATTGCCATCAGCATCGTTATATTCACTATTTTAGCACTGGCTCCAGGCGATCCGATGGGTGAGTTTGCGCTCAACCCCTCGATTACAGCAGAGGTTCGAGAGAATATTAGAAAGTCATTTGGTTTGGATCAACCAATATATATCCGCT
>CAZZVG010001276.1:0-1845 GCA_964657295.1 Iningainema sp.
ATTATAGAGATAGTCGGGATACTCGGGATTACAGAGACACTAGGGATACTAGGGATAGTCGGGGTCGTTCTTCTTATGACAGTGGTTCTTCACGGAGATCTCGTCCTACCTATCAAGATAACTGGGATGATGACGATGATTGGCTCTAACGTTTCTAGACGCGATTAAGTCATAAAGTTATATGGAGGAATACGGATTTGGTAATTAGTAATTAGTAATTGGAAATAGCTCATGGCTAATTGCTAATTAAAGCTTTAACTATGAGTAAAATATAAAATCTAAAGTCAAAAAATAACTATGCCAAATTTACAGAATTTTCGCGATTACTACGAAATTTTGGGAGTTGCTAAAGACGCTTCCAATGAAGAGATTAAAAAAAGTTATCGGCGATTAGCGCGGCAGTATCATCCGGACTTAAATCCGGGAAATAAAGCAGCAGAAGATCAGTTTAAAGATATTGGAGAGGCTTACGAAATTCTTTCAGACACAACCAAACGAACACAGTACGACCAGTTTAGTAGCTTCTGGAAGCAAAGAGGTTTTAATGGGAAATCGCCTTCACGAGACAAAACCTGGAATAATCGCCCTAACACTCGCACTAATACTCAGGATATAGATCCCGGTCAATTTGCAGATTTTGAAAGCTTTATTAATCAAGTGATTGGTGTCAGTAGTCGTCAAGAAAATAAAAATACTACCTCTACCAACACCGCTCCAAACGATCCGTTTCGTTCTCCAACAAGAAAAGTTGAATATACAGTCAACCCTCGTCCTACTCGTCGGGATATAGAAGCGCGATTAACCCTACCGCTAGAAAAAGCCTACAAAGGTGGCATGGAGAGGATTCGCTTGGAAGATGGGCGATCGCTCGAAGTCAATATGCCTGCTGGTATGATTACAGGCCAAACTATCCGGTTGCGAAACCAAGGCATCAATGGTGGCGATCTCTACTTAAAAATTACTGTCATACCTCATTCTTTATTTAAATTAGAAGATTCTAACGTGTTGTGTCAAGTGCCTGTTACTCCCAGCGAAGCAGTTTTAGGAGGACAGATAGAAGCACCAACCTTAGATGGACTCGTAAAAATGACAATTCCTTCAGGAGTAAGATCAGGTCAACGATTTCGCCTCGCTAACAAAGGCTATCCCACTGACAATGGCAAGCGTGGTGATCAGCTCGTAGAAATTCAGATCGTGGCTCCGAGAAATATTAGTACGCAGGAACGGGAACTCTACGAAAAATTGCGCCAGATGGAAACCTTTAAACCTCGTACTGATTTAATTGTTTAGGTGTATAATTAATGGCCAGAAGTTTTTTGGCAATCGATAAACGCTATTTTCAAAGCACAAAGTCTGCCTGTAAGAGTTGCTATGTTTAGAATATTAGAAAAAATATCGCGCTCGTGACTCAAATAGTCGTGAATCAAAACAGGGCAATGTCACAAAGCAGTGAACATACTTATTACTCCTTTATCGGACTGCATCCCTCAGCATCGGTCATTGAAATTCGGCGTGCTTATCGCCAACTGAGCAAACGCTATCATCCTGATAGTACGGACTTGCCTGCGGCTGTGGCAACGATCAAATTCCAACAACTCAACGAAGCTTATGCTACCTTAAGCAATCCAGAACGGCGATTGGTCTACGACCTGAAAATAGGATATTCGCGCGGTGCTATGATTCAAGCACCTGCGGACTTAAACGGTCCGGTTTCCCATTCTGATTACTGGTCTAAATCAGCTTACCTGGATGCAAGCGATCGCCCTCTGTCAGCTGGCGAAATCTTTGCTTTATTTATTCTCGGGTTGACATTTTTGGGCTGCTTACTCTTAGCCATCTTTATTG
>CAZZVG010001276.1:1855-2347 GCA_964657295.1 Iningainema sp.
TTGGCTTGACTCGTGGTGAAACCGCTTTCCAAACCCAACTACACCAACCCACTTCCCCAGCACAGCACATAACTACCCATAAAGGGGGAAGTAGTTAGTGGTTTTCAAACTAACACCCAAGATCTAACAATTAACTACTAACACTCAACATCTAATAACTAACAATTCCTATGCCTCTTCCACCTGGTGAAACTCCCTTATACAGTCATCCGCTCCCTAAAATTGAGCAGTGGCTCAGAGATCAAGGCTGTCAGCAAGACGAGCAGCAACTGCATTGCTGGCACATACAGCGACCCAATTGGCAAGCTGAACTTTCGCTTGATGTTGAGCAGATCATCGTGCGCTATGTCCAAGCTGGGGAAAAGGGTCAAGATATTCAACGTTCGTTCAAATACTCCCTCAGCCGCCAAGATGTTGAAGAGGCTGTTTTTTCAGGCCCCTAACTCATCAGTCCTGAGTGCTGAGCAGAAAGAGTAATTCTTAGCAGTGTAA
>CAZZVG010001277.1:0-2346 GCA_964657295.1 Iningainema sp.
TAGTTAAACTCAGTAAGATTACGGTTGCCCATACATTCGCAAAACTGGCGGAGACTGCCTCGCTGTTCGGGAATAGCCACAGCAAAAATAGCTTCGCGTCGTTCACCCAATTCTGCTCGTTCTGCTACAAAGCGGAGGCGATCAAAATTCATGTTCGCTCCGCTAGCAACGGCAATTAATGTTTGTCCCTGGATTTTTTCCCGTTCTACGTAGGCTTTGGCTGCGGCGATCGCTAAGGCACCTGCAGGTTCCAAAATAGAGCGCGTATCCTCAAACACATCTTTAATCGCGGCACAAGTGTGATCTGTATCTACTAAAATGATATCATCTACATACTGCTGACAGAGACGGAAGGTTTCTTCACCTACAAGCCGCACCGCCACCCCGTCGGCAAATAAGCCCACTTGAGGTAAGCGTACTCGTTTCCCTGCGTTGAGCGATTGAGACATGGCATCAGCATCCACTGGCTCAACACCAATAATTTTGATTTCGGGGCGCAACCGCTTCACATATGCGGCAATTCCAGAAATTAATCCACCCCCCCCAATTGCTACAAAGATGGCATGGATTGGTTGCTGGTATTGTCGCAGAATTTCCATTCCAATAGTTCCTTGTCCGGCAATTACATATGGATCGTCAAAGGGGTGAATGAAGGTTAATCCTTTTTCTACCTCTAGTTGACGGGCATAGGCATAGGCATCGTCGTAAGTATCCCCATACAACACAACTTCGCCCCCACGGGATCTGACTGCATCTACTTTAACTTGTGGGGTCGTCACGGGCATAACGATAATCGCTCGTGTTCCCAGATGACGGGCGGCAAGAGCGACTCCTTGAGCATGGTTTCCTGCAGAAGCGGCGATCGCACCCTGTGCCAGCACATCTGGGGGCAGTTGTACCATCTTGTTATAAGCACCCCGTAGTTTAAAAGAAAACACTGACTGCATATCCTCCCGCTTGAGCAGGAGCTGATTATTTAGGCGTGCCGACAGATTCGGGGCATAATCCAGTGGTGTTTCCTGAGCAACATCGTATACGCGAGCAGTCAGAATTTGTACCAGGTAATCGCAAAGCATGGGGCGTTGGTTTAGTAGATGCGGGATGGAAAACTATTTTACCGCTACTCGTGTACCCATGCAGACACGATTGAGTATTGACAAAGAGTAATAGCTAAATGCCTAAGTTTTGGGTAAAGTAATGATAAACTCTGTATAATTTCCGTTATCAGTTTCAACGGAGATCGCGCCTTGATGCTGCTGGACAATGATATCGTGACTGATAGATAGACCTAATCCGGTTCCTTCACCGGGGGGCTTAGTGGTGAAAAAGGGTTCAAAAATCTTATCCACTGCTTCCTCAGGAATGCCTTTGCCATTATCGCGAATGCGGATTTCTACCTGTGAACGCAAATCTTTGGTACTGAGTGAAAGTGTCGGCGAAAAGGGAACACCCTCATTCCCTGATATCTGTTGATGCAGTTTCTTTTGATGAGCCGCATAGCAAGCGTTGTTAATGATATTGATAAAAACGCGACTCAAATTTTGAGGAATGACATTTATTTGACGAAGGTCGCGCTCGTATTCCGGTTTGATGGTAATGTTGAACGAAGCATCCTTCGCACGCATTGCGTGACAAGCTAGATTAACAGCTTCGGTTAGTAAAACGTTGATGTTTGTCGGTTGTCGTTCACCAGTTTTACCCCGTGAGTGCATCAGCATTCCACGGACTATACTATCAGCTCTTTTACCATGTTCATTGATTTTTTGACAATTTTGTGAGAGAGTATCGAGAATCTCAGCAATATTTTCTCTAGTTTGTGAGTCGAATCGGTCTTTTTGATTTTCAATCTCTTCAAGTAGTTCTTGGGTTAACTCTACAGAAAGTTCGGCAAAGTTGTTCACGAAGTTTAAAGGATTTTTGATTTCATGGGCAATGCCTGCTGTTAAAGCTCCCAAAGAAGCAAGTTTTTCTTGGGCAATAATTTGAGCTTGCGTAGCTCTTAGCTTTTGTAGGAGAGTTGCCAACTCCTGATTTTTTTGTTGTAGTTCCTCGGTTCGAGCTTCAACTTTGTGTTCTAAAGTTCGGTTGGAATCCTCTAACTGTTCGTAGAGACGGGAATTTTCAATGGAGATGGCGGCTTGGGCAGAAAGGATTTTCAAGACTTCAACGCGATCGCTTGTAAATGCATCTGTGGTTAAATTATTTTCTAAGTATAAAATGCCGCTCAGTTTACCTTGATGAAGTAGGGGAGTGCAAAGAACTGATTTAGGTTGAGTGGCAACAATGTAGGGATCAAGGATAAATTGTCCTTCATGGGCTGCATCATTTAACACCACATTTTCCAGA
>CAZZVG010001278.1:0-2344 GCA_964657295.1 Iningainema sp.
GAGTGGATGAATCGTGGTCTAAAGCCCCCGGATTTATCCGTGGAGACAAAGAAACAACATTCTTTATTGAACCGAACTACTTTCACATGGGGTTATTCTGACTCCTGACTCCTTTTCATACATTAGTTTTCTATCTTTCTTCTCGGAAAGAAGGTTGCCAACTGAAATTTGTCAAGCTTGTGAGAATATGGTCTTCCCATTTCCCGTTAATTAATAAATAGTCTTTAGCATATCCTTCTACAACAAATCCCAGTCTTTTAAGTAGATTGCCACTGCGTTGATTATGAGGCATATAATTAGCCATAATTCGATGTATATTTAATTCTTGAAATGTATACTGAATAGCTGCTTTTAACGCTTCTGTCATATAGCCTTTTCCTTGTTCTGCTTCAGCCAAACTGTATCCTACATTACAGAACTGTGCGGAACTTCTGACAAAATTACTAAAATTGAGATTCCCAATAATTATTGTTGGATCTGTTACAGGAAATATAAATAGCTTTATTGATAAATCATTTATAAATTCTCGAGAATGACTTTCCACCTGATTCTGCCAATACTCTTCGGTGAAGAAATCAACAGGCCACATTGGATAGAAGGGAGTTAAATAACTCTTATTTTTGATGTAGTATTTGATAATTTGTGGTATATCCTCTTGGCTTGCCAGTCTTAAGAATAAGCGTTGAGTTGTAATAAGTGGTATTTTCATAAATAAATAAATAATGGTGGCTTATAACCAATACAGTACTTATGTAAAAAACTCTTACTCTGACAACAACGGATTCAGGACGATGAGTAATGACAAACAAATTGAGATGACAAGAAGGACAGTGCTATTGATGAAAATACGTTCCGATTGGCAGCCTACAGAGATCGAGTTGATACATAATACGCCGTTGCTCGATCTGATCTATCAAGCTGCTAGCGTACATCGGGAATACCATGATTCAAAAAAGATACAAGTTTGTAAACTGATATCGATTAAAACAGGCGGTTGTCCGGAAGATTGTGGTTACTGTGCCCAATCTTCTCACTATAAAACAGAGGTGAAGCCACAAGCACTTCTAGAGAAGGAAACAGTTGTAAATATTGCTCGTCTTGCTAAAGAAAGTGGTGTGAGTCGCGTATGTATGGGTGCTGCTTGGCGCGAGGTTCGCGACAATTCACAATTTGAGCAAGTCTTGGAAATGGTTAAGGACGTGACAGCATTGGGACTAGAGGTCTGCTGCACTCTCGGTATGCTAACAGAAGCACAAGTCAAGCGTTTGGAAGATGCGGGACTGTACGCTTACAATCACAACTTGGATACTTCCCGAGATTACTACAGCACTATCATTACAACTAGGACTTACGACGATCGCCTCAACACGATCAAGAATGTTCAAAAGACAAATGTGACTGTATGTTCCGGTGGTATTCTTGGCTTAGGCGAAAGTATTGCTGACCGTGTATCAATGTTGCACACACTGGCAACATTATGTCCGCATCCAAATTCTGTACCGATTAACATTCTCTCACAAGTAGAAGGCACACCGTTGGAAAATCAACCGCAAGTCCCAATTTGGGATGTCGTGCGAGTCATTGCGACTGCGCGGATTTTAATGCCTGCTGCTGACGTTCGGCTCAGCGCAGGCAGGGCTGGACTTTCACAGGTTGAGCAGGCTTTATGCTTTCTAGCAGGAGCCAATTCTATCTTTTCCAGCGATAACGGTCATATGTTAACCGTGACTACCGCTTGTCCGGGATACGATTCAGACCGTGAAATGCTTAATCTACTCGGTCTCGAAGCGCGTCCTTCGTTTGTAGGAAAATAAGAGTACGGGCGGGTTTGACAAGATATCGTGTTTTTAGATGTGATCTCAATTAAACCCGCCCCCTGTTCTAAATCAATTTAACGGCACGTAGACCAAACAGTAACCCAACAGCGATGCCGAAAAATAGACCCAAGAACCCGATATAAGCTACTACGGCGAACATTGTAAGTTTCTCCTAAAGATATATAACACTATTGAAACATTTAATAAGGTAGAATACAGCCCACGAACGCTTGTTTGGGGTTTGGCAATGGCTTCTATAATTAATGTGAATCTGCCGCATCAGTCTTATCAGATTGCGATCGCACCAAGTAGTTTAGATCAGCTTGGTGAACATATGGCTGGTCTGAAACTGGGTAAGAAAGTGTTGTTAGTCTCTAACCCAATGATTTTTAAGCATTACGGGGAAAGAGCGATCGCTTCTCTAAAAGCGCATGGGTTTGATGTGAGCAGCTGCACTCTACCACCGGGTGAACGCTACAAAACCTTAAATTCCCTACAAAAAATCTACGATACTGCCTTAGAAAACC
>CAZZVG010001279.1:0-2341 GCA_964657295.1 Iningainema sp.
CTGCGGCAGCATTGCATGTCGGAATTGTTTATCCATCAGCTTTTACCTCCTAACTTTCTGATTGCACAAAACCCTCCCGACCTATGTGGAAGCCCATAGATGTACCTAGACCAGAAAAGACAAATTTGCCCTTCAGGCATGGTCAGGAAACACATGAGCAGCATGTACGGATTTAATGAGTGAGAAATTGACCAATACTACAGTATTATTAATTATAGGGCAGGATAGGGAATGTAGAAGTACCCTCTGAGCTAATTTCTCCAACATTTAAAGTATATGGCGTCGGTCAAAGGCAAATCTTCTGATAACCATGCGAGCTATCGCGAATTTGGCGAAGACAACTCAGCAGCGACAGAAAGACCAATTCAGGAACTCCCCCCTACACAGCAAAACTTGCGAGTGCAAGCCACTCGGTCTGGACGTAAAGGTAAAACTGTAACTGTCATTACAGGTTTTCATCTTAAACCAGAAGCTTTACAAGCGTTAGTAAAACAATTGAAAACTCACTGTGGCACGGGTGGTACAGTTAAAGAAAATGAAATCGAGATTCAGGGCGAGCATAAGCAGAAAGTTATAGAGTTTTTGACTAAGCTAGGTTACAAAGCCAAAATCAGTGGTGGTTAAAATTTTTTCGTTGGTCATCTACTCTAAAGAGGAATTAATTCAGGGTAATATTGTAACAAATGGTCGTTACTAAGTTCGTCACCTAAACGCGCTGGGGAAAAATGCACTTGAATTGCCAAAAATTTATGACTGTAATGCAAGTTGATTAAGGCTTTCAAACCTTCCTTCACGGCTTGGATGTTAGAAATATCTGTTTCCAGTTGTGGGACTTCTCCTTCGTAGGCTACTGTGATTATCACGATCACGTTGCGCGTTACAGGTAAGGATAAAGGTTCGTTGACTCCATTAGAACTGAACTCAGTTTCGCTTAAGTAACGTTGGGCGGAGTCTGTAAATAATTCATTTACATAGTCTCCTGCCTCACCCTCATCCCAAAATACATCACCTTCATTAGCAGCTGACAGCCAATATTGATCGTATTGCAATAAAGTTTGGCAAATTTCTACCAATCCTGCTCCTAAAACTTCTAGGTCGCCATTAGCATCTACTGCTGCCCGTGCATTATGATTCAATATACCTAGAATTGGCGCTACTTCAGACCCTGATAAATGCAGCATCATCCGAAAGACGACATAGCGAGTCCGACCGATTATTCTATTAAAAGCACGCATTTTTTCTCCTGATATTTGTGGTTTGTTGGGTGTTGGGTGTATCTTAAAGAGCGCACCTACTCAATTTACATCGATTAATTAGCATAGCTCAAGTCGGCAACAATGAATATTGGTATTTTGGGACTGGGATTGATCGGTGGCTCTTTGGGTTTAGATTTACGATCGCACGGACATCACGTCATTGGAGTGAGTCGCCGTGAATCTACTTGCCAAAGGGCGATCACCAAGGGCTGTGTTGATGCGGCTTCAGTTGACATGACGCTGCTAAAAGCAACAGAGGTGGTCTTTATTTGTACACCACTAGCGCTGATCATTCCCACATTTGAGGAACTCATCACGCATCTACCAACGACTACAGTCGTAACTGATGTTGGCTCAGTGAAAGCACCGATAGTCGAGGCGCTTTCTCCTGTTTGGGAGAATTTTATCGGCGGACACCCAATGGCAGGAACAAGTGAGAACGGTATAGAAGCAGCCATACGGAATTTATTTTTCCAGAAACCTTATGTGCTGACTCCACAAGCCACAACACCACCAGAGGCAATTACAGTGGTCGAGAAAATTGTACAACAGCTTGGAGCAACTCTCTACTATTGTTCTCCACAAGAACACGACCGTGCTGTCAGTTCGATTTCTCATTTACCCGTGATGGTTAGTGCTTCATTGATTGCCGCTTGTCTGAGTGAAGACCCAAATACTTTACAATTAGCCCAAAAGCTCGCGAGTTCCGGCTTTCAGGATACAAGTCGAGTTGGTGGTGGCAATCCAGAATTAGGAGTAATGATGGCACGGTACAATCGCTCTTGTTTGTTGCGAAGTCTCCTACAGTATCGCCACAATCTTGACGAATTCATTAACTTGATAGACCTTGAAGATTGGGCAACATTGGAGGAAAAACTACAGTTGAATCAACAAGTACGACCTAAATTTATTGACTAACCTAAGTGATGGTATTACAAACACAAAAGCGCTATTACACTTCAGAAGAATATCTGGAATTAGAAGAGAAAGCAGAATTTAGAAGTGAATATAGGGATGGAGAGATTATTCCGATAGCAGGGGGGACAACTAATCACAATAGAATTGCGTTAAACTTGTGCAGATCG
>CAZZVG010001280.1:0-2338 GCA_964657295.1 Iningainema sp.
GCTGTTCGCCCCTACCAAAGATTTCAACGAACGCATAATTAATTTTCGGAGATGTCTACTGATTCGGTGTACTCTCATATCAGACATTTTTTTGACCCCCCGTGAACGGTTACATGAAATACCAAATCCTAATGTCAAAGTTATTCTCGTCGCTCAAAACCATTTCACGAGACTCAAACCTGAGAATAACATTGACACTAGCGGCAATCTTTTTTATTTTCATGTTAGTTTTCTCGCTCAACCGCTACTATAGTTTTTACTCATCCTACGATCAAGGACTTTTTAACCAGTTGTTTTGGAACAGTCTTCATGGACACTTGTTTCAAGGTTCACTTTCCTCTGGTCAATCGAGCACTGTCCTAGACGATAGTCAGATAAATACGGTATCCTACTACCATCTGGGGCAACACTTTGTCCTTGACTTTTTACTTTGGCTACCTGTATATGCTCTATTCCCTTACAGTGCCACCTTAGTTGTTTTACAAATTACATTAATTACGGCGGCGGGAATTGTTTTGTTTTTTCTAGCTCGCCATTATCTCCCGTTCTCAATAGCTATTTTAATGACTGCTAGTTTTTACGGTTCCATAGCAGTGATGGCACCGACATTTGGTAATTTTTATGAACATTGCCAGATTCCTTTATTCGGATTCAGTTTACTACTAGCTTTAGCAAAACGTAGATGGCTACTATTTTGGCTCTTCGTTGCTTTGACATTAGGAATTCGAGAGGATACGGGGTTTATCACCTTTAGTATTGGTGTTTATTTGATTGTGTTCCGTCGCTATCTGCGTTTAGGTTTGGCTTTATGTCTATTAAGTTTTAGTTATGTTGCTGTAGTAACAAACTTAATTATGCCGTTGTTTTCTAATGATAATTCTCGGCTGTATGTGAAAACTTTCTTTCACCAATATGTTCAAGGAGATGCTCCTAGTACTCTCCAACTTCTCTGGGGCATCATCACTCATCCTAAAGAACTTGTCGTGAGTTTGTTGACTCCTTTTGACAGGCGGGTTACTTACTTTTTACTTCAATGGCTGCCTTTGGCATTTGTCCCCGCTATATCTCCTGTTGCTTGGACACTTACAGGTTTTCCATTACTAGAACTGTTGCTCCAAAAAAGTGAGAAGGCTCTGGCTATTAATATTCGCTATGCCTTGAGCGTAGTTCCTGGATTATTTTATGGTACAATTCTGTGGTGGTCAAAACATAAACAGAAATTTAAGCCGCGTTTTCGTCGATTTTGGGGTGGATGTATTGTCTTGTCGATTCTCCTAGCAATTATTACAAATGGGCAGGGAGCTTTCTACTTTATGATTCCAGACTTTGGTCATCCTGCACTCTATGTTTCTGTCAGTCGCCAGTGGGAACATGGAAGACATATTCAGGCGTTAATGAAGTATATTCCGCCGCAGGCTAGCGTTTCGGCAACTGCTTTTCTGATTCCGCATCTTTCAAATCGGCGGGAGATTATCGAACTGGCAAATGAGCGTTTGCCATCTCTGATGCTACGGAATGACAAAAAAGAAGCGATCGCAGTAGAATATATTTTAGCTGATTTATGGCATCTGCAACGGTATCAAGTCGTCATGAAGCTTGAGCGCAACAGACTTCAAGCTCTTATATCTTTGATTGATCAAAACGTCGCTCAACAAAAGTATGGAATTCTTGGTGTGCAAGATGGGGTAGTGCTCTTGCACAAAGCAACGACTTCTTACCCTCAAGCTACAATAAATTGGTTAAAGTTGCGTTCAGAACTGATACAATCTATTTCTTAGCAAGACTTTCAGACGCTACTTTCTCCCATCCACTACCAAGTTATTCAAACAGTTTTATTGTTAGGATTAGGTTCAACTGTTTTACTGTCTTTACTAGGCTCAGATGGATTATTCTTGTTAGGTAGCTTTTCCCTGCTAATTAAGCCCCTGTCTGTGACTCCAGGAGAACGAGAAGATCCATTGGATTCTTCATCTTCTGTATTAAATTCCTTCGGTTCTCTAATTTCTTCATTCATGGTAAAAGTAAAATATTATTTTCTTTATACAAATTAAAATTTTGAATGATGTGTAACAACATTCATATCCTCCCTAGGAGGGAATTTTGATATGAGGATAGGAAAACTGGCTTTACTGATAAGTTATGAGATTAAAGCCCGCTACTATAAAGTTGTGTTTATTCACGCCCACGTACTTATTTTAAAATAAACATTTAACATCTATTGCCCCCGCGAGGTAGACTGGTGTCATGATTTATTCTGTTGTCATCAATCTAGGATCTGGTAATTTATCCGAGGGATTTCCTGATGTGAGTGCTAGGTTATGGGCATTAAATCATTCTC
>CAZZVG010001281.1:0-2338 GCA_964657295.1 Iningainema sp.
TTTCTCCGGCAAAGGGATGTTTACCAGTCAGCATTTCCACAATTACCACTCCCAACGACCACAAGTCCCATGCCAAACTAATCTTACCCATGTACGATTCTGGGGGTGTATAGGCGATCGTTCCTACCTGGTGACTGGGGGCAGTATCGCTGCCGTTACGGTTCTCCAAAAGCCGAGAAATTCCAAAATCTGTCAGTTTCCATTGTCTGCCCACTTGCATGATATTTGCTGGCTTTAAGTCTCGATGCACAATACCACGCTCGTGCAAATAATGCAGGGCACTTGCCAAGTTCTTGACTATAGCTTTGACTTCTGGTATGGGTAAACTACCTTGTTCTAATCGCTTGATTAGGGTATCGTGAGCCAGTTCCATAACTAAACCGAGACACTCAATCCCTTTGAGCCAACCCTGTTCTGGACTAAAACTCTCCAGCAAGCCTGGATGTTTGAGAGATATAGCAGTTTGCAACTCCCCAATCTGACGCTCTTGCTGTCCGCTTTCATGAGAAAAAATTTTGATGGCGACTTCCCTCATGACGCGATCAGCAACTACATCGTCAGCCAGAAATACAGCACCAGAAGATCCCGCACCTAACAGCTTTTTTAAGCGATACTTGGGAGTAAACCATTCGTCTTCAAACATTCGCCAGAACTGATTTGGATTCATCAGTCCGCTTCCTTTGCGATCGCTTCTCAAGCTACCTATCAAATCTAGTTAAAGCTTATTGGTTTATTTGACCCAGTGCCGATGTTACTGCCATAGACAGGAGTGGGAGTTGTCCCCCAAACATAATCTCGCAAAGCTGCCACATAGGCTGCCCGTTGTTGGGCCTGTTCAAACCAGACTTGCTGCTGGTGCATCCGTGTTTCCTCTAGGAACACAGCTACCTGCTGTTGCCGTTCGCGAACTTCCTGTTGGCGTTGCATCCGAGCGGCGTACCATTCTTCTCTAAGAGACACAATGCAGACTCCTTGCCACAATAAAGCTACAATATAATATATTATAGTATGCACGGCTCAATAAAGCTACAAAGAGCGAGTGGGCGAGAGCGAGAAATCTTGGGTGATGCCGCGATGTCTGACGACAAGCCCAACGGAAAAGCAGTCGCCGTGAGTTCGGGCGTGAGCCCCCTGCAGCGCTGCCTCACCGCTCCCTTGTCTACGCACGTTTTTTGCCCGACTTCACGCTCCGCAATGTTGCTCCCGTTCAAATTTAGAATTGCTGCCTTGAATGAAGGCTACTTGCCATTATGTAGGTAATTGCGTACAATGGAAAAGGTTAGTTTTATTAACTGTGCCAATGAATGCCATCTCCGCCACACAAGCCCAATCAAACCTCTATAACCTGATTGACGAGGCGGCAGCAGCTCATGAACCGATTCTGATTACTGGAAAGCGGAACAACGCCGTACTTGTTTCAGAGGAGGACTGGAACGCAATCCAAGAAACGCTCTTTCTTGTCTTAATTCCTGGAATGCGCCAGTCAATAGTTGAAGGCGGGCTTGAACCAGTCACAGAATGCACACCACTTGAGAATATAGATTGGTGAGTACTTGGCAGATTGTACTGACAAAACAGGCAGAAAAAGACGCTAAGAAACTTGCCTCGGCAGGGTTAAAAGAAAAAGCATTTTCTCTTCTGTGTATGCTTCAGGAAAACCCGTTTCAAACTCCTCCCCCTTACGAAAAACTTATTGGTGATTTACAAGGCTACTACTCGCGGAGAATTAATATTCAACACCGACTGGTGTACCAAGTCATTGAAGCAGAAAAAACGGTGAAACTTATTCGGATGTGGCCACATTACGAGTAACAAAGGCGCGAAGTTTTTGAGATCGCTGACTGCTAGGCAACTGATCAGCTTGAGGTCGGGCGCGATTGGGGTCTTTTCCCTGCCATAGCACTTCCCCCATCTTAACACCAAATTTATCCTCTAGAGCAGTGTGCATTTCAGTAAGCACCTGTTCTGCTTCGTCACAGATGGCAGTCGTGTTGCCATCTACCGTCGCAACACTGTGCTTAACATAGCCGTCTACGTCATAAAACACCTGCCCGGCGACGGGAACGCTGACACTAATCCCTTTTCCCGTTTGGCTGGTGGCTCCCAAAATCATCGCACTAGCTGGATGCTCGGGATGCTCTGGTTGCTGAAATGTAATGCTGAAACCCATTTCTTCCAATGTCTGAGCAATGCTGTCAGCAATATAATCCCGCCGCTCTGCTTGTATTTGAGCGGTGTTGGCGGCTCCGATGATCGATTCATATCGCTCTTGAGTCTCACTTAAACAAGATATCACCTGTGTGAACTGACCATCTGACTTCGCCAGTTGTGCTGCATG
>CAZZVG010001282.1:0-2333 GCA_964657295.1 Iningainema sp.
GATCGCTCAAATTGTAAAAAATTGTAAATTATAGTTGTATTTGCAACTAAAAAAAACCTAAGGTAAGTTTAGTGACAAATACAGTGGTGACGAAAACCAGAGAGCTATACATAACACTAATGATCATGATGGTAGCGTCTATATTCGCGGACCCCGTATATGGGAATCCCACTTTGGCAGATATCCTAAATCAAGGAGATACCCATGAAACTATTGATTAACGGGAGTTGGCACTCCAATCATTTTGACTCGACAGAACTGAGAGATGAAAGTGATCGCATTCGAGTACAATTTTTCCGCTCTTGGGTTACAGCCGATGGCTCTTCTGGCTTCAAAGCAGAACCTGATCGCTACCACCTATATGTATCTTACGCTTGTCCTTTCGCTCATCGCACCATTCTCATCCGTAAACTGAGGAAGTTGGAAAATGTAATTTCCATGTCGGTGTTGAACCCGGACTGGGGTAGCCCGCAGGGTTGGATATTTGGTGGTTGGCCAGAGTCTACGCTTGATACAGCGAATGGACATGAGTATCTTTATCAGGTTTATCTCCAAGCTAAGCCAGATTTTACGGGTAAAGTGACTGTTCCTGTATTGTGGGATAAGCAGCGAAGAACCATTGTGAACTATGAGTCCGCAGAAATTATGCGGATGCTCAACAACGAGTTCAATGCCTTTGGTCATCCAACGGTTGATTTTTTTCCTCTAAATCTGCGTCCAGAAATCGATGAGGTGAATGTATTCGTAGCAGAGCGGGTAAATATAGGAGTCTACAATGCTGGATTTGCTAGCACTCAGGCAAAATATGATCAGGCGATCAATGTTTTATTCGATGGGTTGGACACACTAGAATCACGTTTGTCGAACCGTCAATTTTTGGTAGGCGATCGCTTGACCGAAGCAGATCTACGATTGTTTGTCACGTTAGTCAGATTTGATGTTGCCTACTACAGCGCTCTTAACTGTAATGTGCGTCGATTAGTCGATTATCCAAATCTGTGGAACTATACGCGCCGAATTTATAATCTTCCCGGTGTAGCAGAAACGGTCAAATTAGATCACATCAAGCGGCATTACTTTGACAAACACGAAGGTGTCATCAACCGCCGCATCATCCCCAAGGGACCAACGGTTGATTTCAGCTTGCCACTAACCTCCATGCAAGTCTGAGGTTGAGCCAAGATCCGGTCTAGTATCGTAAGGTGATTTTATTAATAGACATCTCCAGTTCCAGACGTAGGGGCGTTCGCATCGACGGCGTTCCCGTAGGGTACGGCTGTTCGCCCTTACCAAGGATTTCAACGCACGCATAATTAATTTCCCGATTGCTCACTAAAAACTTCTACACTAGATTACAGCAGTTTTCACTCTCTATGAACCACACCATTGGTAAGGGCGAACAGCCGTTCACCCTTACCAATGGTGTGGTATATTTACCAGAAAATTTCTGTAACAACGTTAACAGTGCCTAATAAAGTAGTGTAATGTGTAACAAGTATGGGCAAGGCTACACCGAGAGTAAAATGCTGGAATGGTACAAGGGCTGAACTATACGTTGGGACTGATACCCCGTTATTAGTTGGATCAAAAGCTTGGTTTGAGTGGTTAGAGTTACCTGAATCAAATTCATTCAGTTTTGATACAAGAAGTTATCTAGTTTCTGATTTTACTGCAAGGCGTGAGAACCGCAACAAGAGTAACTACTGGTACGCTTACAATCGGATTAATGGCAAATTATGCAGTATTTACATTGGGGTAAGCTTAGATCTGACCTTTTCACATTTACTAAAAGTTGGTAAGCAACTGGTTAATGGAAAACACAGGGAAGGAAGTGAAAAAGGGGAGTGCCCTTGAAGATACCCATTGCCTAATTAATCGGTGAAGCACAGATATTAGATGAATATGAAGCTACGTGGATTGCGGCATATTGATCAAGGCGATCATTGACTCTTATGAACCGATGTAGATTGAGGCAGAAGTTTTTCTCTCTGATCATCCCCCCTGAGAGGATACCTATTCTATCCTCTCAGTGTTCACAACCTATTTAGGATTGCTATAGAAACTTCAGAAACTTTTATTTATATTGCGATGATTCGTATTATGGTTCGACGAACCGCATAATTTTTGACTTTAAGAAAAGCCAATTTCTCCAAAAGATTTTCCTATTACTATAGCTTTTCTGTCTTCTATACTTACAACAAGAAAGGCAGTAGGCCGTTCTAAATTTTACTTCTTGGTTAAGACTGTGTTCTGGTAGTAACACTGACTTTTCATGGTAATTTCTCAAACAACCAAACAACGTGGCTTTTTCCACAGGCTGATTCTCAATAATC
>CAZZVG010001283.1:0-2333 GCA_964657295.1 Iningainema sp.
GCGTACTCGGCTCTCGCTGCCTCCCCATTCTCTGGCGCAGAACCGCCGACTGGCTTGCCAAACTCAGGTTTTAGGGGATGTCAAAGTGACAAAATTTGATGGTGCTTGGGGTCAAGGAAATCAAACCGTCTGGACACCCAAGGGTTAGTTGAGTTCGTCCAACTTTTCGGCATTGGGTACAGTCTTATTTCCAGATTTAGTAATTTTTAGTATTACCTTAGGATTTACGGATTGACAAAATAGACAAAAAATGCATTAGGCATAAACCAAGAAAATAACGGGCGTAGACGCGGTGCTGTCTGAGGGTTAGCCGGCTCTCACGGCGACTGCTTTTCCGTTGGGCTTGTCGTCAGACATCGCTCATTACTAGCGGTAAATTGACTTATCCCGACATTCACTTTCTAGAATCTTTCCCTTAACTATCAACGAAAATAATACCTTCGACGACTAAGCGAGACAACAAAGGGATAATGTCCATTTCTAAAGAGTAATCTGGTAGCCAGTTCACAACATCATTAACAGTGAAAGTCTCTGTATGGAATAATTTATCCACAACAGTAATCGGTATACCCATGAGAGATACTTCCTTACCAGCAATGATAATTGTGCATCCACTACCGTCTGCTTGTTCGGAAATTCTTAGACGCTGAAACTGAGCATTTCTGAACTTTGTTTCAGTGCCACGGTCAAATATTCCAAACCCTGCTTGATATGGTAGAGAGTAGGGGGCTATTGGTTTGTTTAAGCTATCTAGATAGCTGATATATTCATCATAACTATTACGAGAATCAAAATACTTATCTAATCTATCTCTTAAATTAGATAAATGACTTTCTATAGCTTGTGTCTCTATACCTATGGGTTGACTTTTACGCCAATCTTCCTCTTGGCGTAGCTGGTTAACGAGCCATTCTAAAAAGTCAATGCCAGTTCGACAATGAACGCCTAAAGTTAGATGTAATGAAGGTTCATCAACGGCGATCGCATAGTGCCAATGACCGCGAGGAATGTAAAGAACATCACCTTGATTCAGTGTACACGTTAAGTAAGCTTCTCCTTCAGGCGGCTTCAAAGAAGAAGATTTTTGTTCAGTTAAGGGATACTTAAATGTATCAGGAAAAACATACCATTTCTTTGTCCCGTCTATTTGCAGTATAAAGACTTCATGGGTGTCATAATGGGAAGAAAAACCTTGTTTTTGTGGCCATGAGCAGTAAGCGTTTATTTGTACACCACAGCCTAAATCGTATTTGACTTGGGAGGCAAAATTAGCCAGATCTGGAATTCGTTTATGCACTCCATTGATAATGAGAGTTGCACCTTCTTGGCATCGCTTGATCAGATCAGCATTTGCATTTTCATCAAGGACTTCTTCATCTAACGCCAAGCGTAGCTCAGGGTATTTTAACTGATGAAAGTTCAACAAATATGTAATTGTGTCCCAGGAAAACAGATGAGCAAATTTATTCTCTCCTTCGGCAGGTATCAAGACGGCTCTGCTTGTCCAATTCTTTGTTAAGAACTCCTCGACACTGTATGGTTTTAATATATTGCTTAAAGAGTACATAGGATATTTTTTATCAATAAAGCTATCAATCAACTCAAGTTTAGCGTTGGAAAAGTTTTTGGGCTGATTTTGCCAATTTCTCTATCATAGCTTCTTCTCCTACTTTTGTTTTTTGCTCGAACATACACAGGTGTACATTACATGAGGCTTGGTCTGGGAGTCAACATTGACTATTATCCCTTTTGTCCTATAATTAGGTGAAAAGGCATAAAAAATAACGATGCCAACTACAAAGCCAAGCTCAACCTCAGATTTAGTGCGTGAACTGCGGCAACACCTAAATCTTTCTCAAGAACGGTTTGCTACTTTCTTAGGCGTTTCATTCAAAACCGTGAATTGTTGGGAGAACGGACATAGTATGCCGTCCCCAATGGCACTTAAGTTGATGAAAACCCAACTTAGTATGATGGCTGTGCTGGGAAAAGTATTATTGAATCAGTATTTTCCAGAGATGGAGCTTGGCGATGATCGGTGATGAGCGAAAGCGGATTAATCTAGAAAACATTCTGATTACCTCAGAACTATCTCGTCGCTCGCCCAAAACACTCGACTTGCAAGCCGAGAACCAAGCTCTACATACTCTGGCTCGGCAACTAGCAAAATCGCCCGAAACCATGCTCAAAACCCTTGTTGGGATTGTAAGGGATCTCTGTCAAGCGGGAACTGCTGGCATCAGCTTACTAGAAGTCACCTCCAGTGGAGAGGAAGTTTTTCGTTGGGTGGTAATGGCTGGAGAGTTGGAGCAATATGAGCAGGGGATAATCCC
>CAZZVG010001284.1:0-2332 GCA_964657295.1 Iningainema sp.
GCCCTTTATGGCGGGGCTTCATACCCATGTTCCGCTCCGCTCCACGGCTCCAGGTCAGGGCTTGCTCCCCAAGCTTTGAGCGCCCTGCCCCTCCGCTTCTTCGGTGAAGGAGGCAGAAGGCTTAGAGATGGGCGCTGTTGAGATGAAACTCTCCTTTATATATAACGAATCTGTCTCTAGTATCGGTAGAGCCGTTCCGACTAATTAACTATTTCTAAATTAGGAAAAAAGTCACAATAACTTGAGTACTTTTTTACTGGTTAGGTTAGGAATTCTAGCTCATGTGCAAACTGATTCTAACTTTTAAGATTAGCTTGTGTAAGGAAAGCAGCGACTTTTCAAACATCTTCTAAACAGTTATTCGTAATTACACACAAAAAACAAGAGAAGTAAATGATTAAAAAACAGATAATTTTACCAACTCTCCTACTTGCAACTATCCTGATTGGAGGAATGACAGGCTGCACCAGTTCTAAATCTCCAGATGTATCTCAAGGGAATGACTCTGGAACAAAGGTATCTGATACTTCTACGACAAACTCTCCAGCATCGAATACGCCAGAACGCGCCCAGAAGCGCGAAGAAGTTCGCAAGCAAGTTGAGGCAGTTCTAACCCCAGATCAGGCAAAGGAATTGTCAACGAAATTACAGCAAGGTGAAAAGATGCGTAAAGCAGTGTTGAGCCTGAATCTCACGGCTGAACAAAAGACTAAAATTCAGGATATTTTTAAGACTGCCTATCCTCACCGCAAAGGGCAATCCCAAGGTAATTCCTAGTAGTTTTCTGAAAACAGAATTCAGTCGTCAGTCGTCAGAATGGGCTACGCTAACAGAAATAATTATTTCCGACTGGGGTATTCAGTCCTTCATAGATTACATTCGGAATTATGTATTATTCTTCAAGAGTTAAAGCATGTTTAAACAAAAATGGTTCGTCAATATAGAACTAGCCGTTATGGCAGTAATCCTTGCAGGAAGTAGTTTCTACGCTTCAAAAGCTCTAGGTAAACCCCAATCTAGTCCCCAAAAGATGGTGGATGAGGTGTGGCAAATCCTAGATAAAAATTATGTTGATGTCAGCTTTAATCATCAAGATTGGAAAGCAATTCGCCAACAGTATATTAGTCGTTCCTATACTTCCAAGAAAGAGGCTTATGGAGCGATTCAAGAAATGGTAGCAAAATTAGGCGATCGCTACACCGAGTTTTTCGACCCACAAGAATTTAAAGCCCTAAATAATGACATTTCTGGCAACCTCAGTGGCGTAGGACTAGAACTTGCACAGAATGAAAAAACTAAAGCTTTAACCGTTGTCGCCCCAATCGCAGGAACGCCTGCTTTTAAAGCGGGTATTTTGCCGGACGATGTAATTGTCCAAATTAATGGTCAAAAAACTCAGGGGATGAAAATTGAGGATGCTGTTAAGCAGATTCTCGGCCCGGTGGGAACCAAAGTAGTACTCATGATTCAACGGGGCGATAAATCGCAAACTTTCAAACTTACCCGTGCAAATATTGCTATCCATCCTGTAACTTATAACACGCAAACAACAGCAGCAGGGAAGATTGGTTACATTCGCTTGCCAGAGTTTACACAAACTGCCCCCACAGAGATGCATCGGGCAATTCAAGCATTAGAAAAACAACAGGTGCAGGGCTACGTTTTGGATTTGCGCTCCGATCCTGGGGGACTGCTGGATGCAAGTTTGCAAATTGCCAGTATGTGGTTGAAGCAAGGGGCGATCGTGTCTTTGGTAAATCGAGACCAAGTTAAAGAGAGCTACAATGCATCGGGGCATCCTCTCACCGACAAACCCTTAGTAATACTGGTTGATAAGGGATCTGCTAGCGCCAGCGAAATTCTTTCGGGAGCGCTGCAAGACGATCGTCGCGCCACCTTAGTAGGGACTCGCACTTTCGGTAAAGGTTTAGTTCAAGCCGTTGAGCCTCTAGAGGATGGTTCGGGACTGAAACTAACTATTGCTAAATACTACACACCCAAAGGTCGAGATATCAATCATGTTGGTATTGCCCCAGATATTAACGTGGAGTTAACCGAGGCACAACAGAAAGCTTTAGTGCAAAACCAAACTTTGGCGACATTAGCCGATCCTCAATATGCTAGCGCCGTTGCTAACCTGAGCAAATTGATTCAGTCGGGGGACAATCATCTTAGTTTACAGCGTGGGAAATAAGTATACGGATACCTTTGACAATTATCCTCAATAAGTCTGGAAGCTCTCTTGGAACTAGTGCTTGATACCTGGTTTTTTTATAAAAACCTTTATGGCTCGTCGAGTCACTATCTGCGGTTTTTCCTGAATAAAAAAATA
>CAZZVG010001285.1:0-2330 GCA_964657295.1 Iningainema sp.
ATGATCCCGACAACTAGGCGATCGCAAAATACTACCGCACGAGCAGCCCTCACTGGTATCGGTTTTTTAAGTGAAGCGCTTTCTCAGCAAAAACGACAGTTCGGCAAACTGCTGGTGACTAACTCAGTAAAAATATGGGGACGTACCAGTGGGGGTATAGATTACGGCCCATCAAGTACGGGTGTCCTGCGGATGGACAAGTCTCTTTACAAACAATTCTTTGCCCATCCTTACGAAACTCTACAACCTGCCGATAGCTTAGCCCGCCACTATGTTTGTTTGCTCTTTGCCCTGCGGGAAACATCAATGCGAGGCACGATCGCCAATTTTCCCATGTTAATCCTGCGAACCTGCAACTATTTAGAACGCTATGCAGAAGATTTGATTCGGGATTTAGATCAAGGAACGATCGCGCCTTGGTTGGATCTAGAACCAGAAATTCGCGTTATTTTACAGCAGCAGTTGTCACCGACACCCAAACGAGCAACTCAATTGCGAGAAATCTGGAAATCGGAGGGAAGGTTGACGCCTAAACTCGCATGGCAAAATTTTTCCTTTGTCGCTACTGCACGGGGCGGAACGTCAGATTTCTATTTTGAGCGATTTCCCGCCTACTTTGGCGATACTCCCATATTTGGTGCCGTTTATTCATCAGCAGAAGGAATGTTTAGTATCTACCCCGATGTCAACGTAGATGGCAGCATCTTGGCGATCGAAAGTAGTTTTTTTGAGTTTATCCCAGAAGATCAATGGGAGGCAGAGCATCCCAAAACTTTACTTGCAACGGAAGTTAAAGTAGGAGAATGCTATCGAATTTTGATCACTAATTACGGTGGCTTCTACCGCTACGATATTGGTGATGTGGTTGAAGTGGTAGGTTTTTACGAAACTTCCCCTCTAATCGTATTTCGCTACCGTCGAGGAGGGTTTGTTTCTTCGACAACCGAAAAGACAACCGAATTTCATGTCACTCAGGTGATGCAAGCCCTACAACAAGAATTTAGCTTACCCTTAGAAGATTTCTGCATTACCTTGTCGGAAAATGATTTTCCAGCCCGCTATTTGGTGAACATTGAACTAACTTCCGGCTATACGCTTGACAACCCCCAAGCCTTCTTAACTAGTTTTGACCGCAAACTCCAATTCGTCAACACTCACTATGAAATCAGTCGCCGAGACACTATTCCCCCTCCTCACCTGCGAATTTTATCTTCTGGCAGCTTTGGGATTATCCGCCAACGTCAACTGCAAAAAGGCATTCCAGATTCTCAGTTGAAGTTTCCCCACATTAGCGAAGATCGGAATTTTCTGACTGGCTTACCTGTGGAACAAGAAGTTAAATTGTAAAGGGAATCGGGAATTGGTGTAAGGGTTAGAAGCTGTTCGCTAATATCTGGGCATATCTAGTTAAATGCTTCCAGTATTCCAATATATTGACAATTCCATCCTTACTCCCACTAGCCAGAAATTTCCCATCATGACTAAAAGCTACTGATGTCATTTTCCAAGAAAAAACCATGCTCCTCCGAAATCATCGTTCGGCTCCGCAGTAACTGAAGATCCGCTGCTGCCACATGAGTAAAGATAAAAAGCCAAAAACAAAAATTAATCCTTCCACCAAAAAATAACCCAAATTAGCTTCTCCTCCCACAAGTTTTCATAACATGAAACCATCATGGCGAATCTCTGGAATAGAGATGGTAGAGCCTTATGGGTGGGACACTCTAGATACCAGTATGCTGTTATACATCAAGGACAAGCTCACTTCTTTTGAGAGCATGACGTGGGCAGAAATTCTTGTACAAGGCAAGAAGTTTCACCATACAGTCGCGCTTGTTTCTTTGTCACAAGAAGCACAATCTCGTTTACGTGAAATTAATCTTGATGATATAGACGAACTCGTTTCTCTTCGCCTTTCCGCTAAAGAAAGAGTATGGGGCATACTTGATCAAGGTGTTTTGAGTCTTTTATGGTGGGATCCAGAACACCAAGTTTGTCCATCCCTTTTAAGGCATACATGATCTAATGTCAGCTAAAATTTTAGGTTGTCTTATATTTAAGTCTTACAGCGTGAACGCATACCATTGAAGGGGATTCTCTTTTTACTTTTTACTTTTATCTTTTTACTTTATTGGTGCAGCTTATGAACGTGATCGCACTGACTATCCCCCATCTAAATGCTAAGGGATTTGTTGAACTCTGCCAAGTTAATCAGGACTTACAGTTAGAACTGGCGGCGACTGGAGAAATTATCATTATGCCACCAACATATCCTTGGACTGGTAAGAAAAATTTCGGAATTGCCGGTCAACTTTGGGCGTGGAACGATC
>CAZZVG010001286.1:0-2326 GCA_964657295.1 Iningainema sp.
AGAGTGGGAGAGAGGGAAATAGAAAAAATTTCCCATACTCACCCCATCCTCCGTGTCTCCTGCTCCCCAAATGAAATCCTTGGTTCACCCACTCCCCCTCTCTCCCCCTCCTCTTCTACAAGTTGGCTGGGGGTTCATTTGCGCATGACCGGTCAACTACTGTGGCTGGATCGAGAGGAACCATTACACAAGCACACACGGGTAAGAATATACTTCGGCGATGGGCATGAATTGCGCTTTGTTGATCAACGCACTTTTGGTCAAATGTGGTGGGTTCCTCCAGGAGTGGAATTAGAAAGCATTATGACTGGGTTAGGAAAACTAGCAGTCGATCCCTTCTCATCTGAATTCACCGTTGAGTATTTGGCAGGCAAGATTCAATACCGTCGTCGTCCAATTAAGACAGCCCTACTCGATCAGTCGGTGGTGGCAGGGTTGGGTAATATCTATGCTGATGAAGCACTGTTTCTGGGCGGAGTTTTACCGGAAACTCTTGGTATTAATTTGCAGCGAGAGCAAATAGAGCGTTTACACTCCAGCATCATACAGGTGTTAGCTGACAGTATTGAAGTTGGTGGTACGACTTTTAGTAATTTTCTGAATGTTAAAGGCGTTAACGGTAGATATGGCGGTATTGCGCGGGTTTATAACCGCGCAGGCGAACCTTGTCGAGTTTGTGGTACACCAATTCAACGGACTAGGTTAGGTGGGCGTTCAAGCCACTTTTGTATTCAGTGTCAACGGTAAGCAAATAAAAATATCAAATTAAAAATCCGAAAAATTGCTAACAAATGATGCAATATAAGGTATAAAAATTAATGGCGCTACTAGCGGCGGACAATGCAGATAAGCTGTACGTATCTAATGGCGCATTTATACGTCAGCGTTGTCATTAGTCATTTGCAAGTACTAATGACCCCTGTTGTAGCAACTGCCCATCCCATACATAGAAGAAATGAGAAGAAGAGTCACCCTTTTTTGAATGCTTAAGGCTGTCCTTAGCAAATTTAGTGAGAAGAAAATAGGCGTAAGCTAAAATCCTGAGTAGAACAAACTCAAGACTAAATAAAAAGGCAAACTTATGGCAATCAAAAGAGGAGACATGGTTCACGCTATCCGCGAGAAGTTGGAAAACAGTTTAGAAGCACAAGCCAGTGACTCTCGTTTTCCTTCTTATTTGTTTGAAAGCAAGGGCGAAGTTGTAGATATCAAAGATGATTATGCCCTTGTGAAGTTTGGGAAAGTACCAACGCCAAACATTTGGTTGCGTTTGGATCAACTAGAACAGTTTAAATAAAATTCAAGCATATGAATAATTCCCCTTCGTCCTCAGTTTTGTGTCATTCGCCGCGTGTTACTATCGTCGGTACTGGTAAAGTTGGCATTGCCCTAGCCCAACGCATTGCTGAAAAAAACCTGGCAGATGTGGTGTTGTTGGATATTGTTGAAGGCATCCCTCAAGGATTAGCGCTGGATTTGATGCAGGCAAGGGGAATTGAACTCCACAATCGCAAGATTATCGGCACAAACAACTATGCTGATACATCTGGTTCTGATGTAGTCGTCATTACAGCAGGTTTTCCCCGCAAACCAGGCATGAGTCGGGATGATCTGCTGCTTGTTAATGCCAAAATTGTTGTGGAGTCAGCAAAGCAAGCGATCGCTCATTCTCCAGATGCCATCTATATAGTTGTCACAAATCCCCTGGATGTGATGACTTATTTAGCAAAGCAAGCAACAGAATTACCACGCGATCGCATTATGGGTATGGCTGGCATCTTGGACTCCGCTCGCTTCCAAACCTTTATTGCAATGGAACTGGGCGTTTCTCCTACCGATGTCAACGCTATGGTATTGGGTAGCCATGGTGATTTGATGGTGCCTTTGCCACGTTTTTCTACTGTCAACGGAATTCCAATCACAGAATTGCTGGATGGATCTACAATAAACCGTTTGGTAGAACGAACCCGTAATGGTGGGGCAGAAATTGTCGGACTCATGCAGACAGGCGGGGCGTCCTTTGCCCCCGCTTCTTCTATATGTGTCATGGTGGAAGCAATTTTGCTCAATCAGTCTCGCTTGTTACCAGTCTCGGCTTACCTCCAAGGTGAATACGGTTTAAAGGATATTTTTATCGGCGTTCCCTGTCGTTTGGGATGCCGTGGTATAGAGAGTGTACTGGAATTGAACCTCACCGATGTCGAAATGAATCAATTACGTGTTTCTGCACAAGCAATGCGTAAAACTATTGATAACTACACATAGATTTTTATCTATAATCAGAATGTAATACAGGTCAATTGTTACGACCCTACCTGCGGACTGT
>CAZZVG010001287.1:0-2325 GCA_964657295.1 Iningainema sp.
CGCAACTACGAACCAAAACTCTTAGATCCCCGACTTCTATAAGAAGTCGGGGATCTGGACAATCTGGACACCGTACTAACTCAGCGACTTAAGAATAATGCGATTGCGCCCTTGTGCTTTTGCCTGATATAGTGCCTTATCTGCCACCTCAATTAAACGTAAGGGTGAAGATTCAGAATTGGGAATGGTGGTTGCTACTCCTAAACTCAGGGTAACGTGTTTGCTAACAGTGGATTGAATATGATCGATTTCTAGTTCCCTAACTCCGGCTTGCATCAGAGCCGCAACATGAACTGCACCGTTCGCATGGGTGTTGGGCATAATCACAGCAAACTCTTCACCACCATAACGCGCTACTAAATCCTGATTTTTTTGAGCCGTGCGGCTTAAAATAGCAGCCACTTTTTGCAAACAGATATCCCCAGCCGGATGACCATATTTGTCGTTGTAAAGTTTAAAAAAATCAAGATCGCATAAAATGAGTGACAGAGGCGAGCGATCGCCCAATAAATTTAGCCACTCAACGTTCAGGTACTGATCGAATTGGCGACGATTAGCGACTCCTGTCAAACCATCTATATTAGCAAGATGCTGCAAAGCTTGGTTGTTAGCTTCTAATTGTTTATAAAGTTGTGCTTGTTGCAGCAACCTTCGGATCCGATGACGTAGTACTGCCCAGTGAATTGGTTTAGTAACGTAATCACTAGCCCCTGCACCAAAAGCACGGTTCACCGACTCTGGATCGTTTAAGCTCGTAATCATTAAGATAGGAGTCCGCTCCCAAAGCTTTGAGATGACAGTATTGCCCATGTAAGAATCCGTATCGAAGTTTGCGAGTGCTAGTACCAAATTTTTTTTGGTAATTTGAAGTATCTGCTGACAGCAGGTAAAACCGTCCATCACGGGCATGAGAGCATCTAACAAAACAAGATCTGGTTTGACAGTTATATAAGCATCCAGACACTGCTGACCATTACTGACCTCGACAACTCGATAACCTTGTTTCTCCATAGCTTCACGCAACAGATGTCGTATAGTTTTGTCATCATCAGCAACAAGAATCAGAGGGGGTTCGTTGGAAGTAGAAAACGGCTTTTTGCCTGACATGAGTTGCGTTCCACTACAAAAGATAGTCAAAAGTGAAGTGCTGAGCCTTGTTCAATATTTTGCAAGATAACTCAGTAATTTAAAATTTAACTTCAGAAAAACTACTGTACTAGCAAGAGTCTGGCATTTTGAACAATCAAGCAAATAGAATGTTTGATATATAATAAAGCCAGGAAAATTATTGATGAGGGTAGCAGAAGCTTGCTTTCTCATCAATTAAAAGAATAAAATATAAGGAGCGGTTTTTTACATCGGTAATCTACCCTGCGGGAATGCCAAGGGCGAACGGGCGATTCGGGAGTAATTATTATTGAAATTTTCTATAGCAACCAAATTGTCCAGATGCCAGATCCATTAATGTATCAACAGGATCATTTTGTGATCCTAGAAACCAACCAACCAGAACAATTTCTCACGGCTTCTGAGTTGTTGGAAAAGCTTAAAGACGTTATACAAGCAACAAATCTCCACGATTTGCCTCTAGATTTGCACTCATTTGATTCAGTCGAAGCCCGCGCTCAATACTTGCTCGATACGAGTTGCGAATTAGATCTGGGACCGGGAAAGTATTTGCAGTGGTACGCAGTTCGTTTAGAAAAATAAACTTTAAGTTAGGAGCAAAAAACCCCTAACCACGGGCAGGTTTTGTGAAATGTTGTGTTTGTGAAGATTTTATTTCTATTAAACCCGCTGCTACATGCCTCCTAACTCTCCTTAGGAGTGGTCATCAGAGTAAGTTCAACTCTATCTGAATCTGGCTGTGTGATTTGCACCTCTACTCCAGGACCAAAATAGCTGGTCATCTTTTCCTGCTTTTGTTGCCAAACATCAATTGGTACGTGCGGTGAATCAAATTCTAAAATTAAGGCGTAATTGCCGTTGACTTCCGTTTCTCTTAACCCGGTAATTACAGGTCGTTCCTCGTCTGTCTTACTCAAACCCAAACGTTGAAGTGCTTCATCGAAATGGGCTTGTTGTCCGTAGCAATATCGGGTAATATCTTTACGAAGTTTATTTTGAGTAATAGTTGCTTGTTTTTTCTGTAATGTCAACACCTGCGGTGTTGTAGGTTGACTGAAAGGTATAGGCTTTAATTCATTGGCTTTAAGTGCCAGCCCTCCCAGCAATAAAGGAATGCCATAAAAGAAACTTGCAAGATTGAGTGTGGCATTATGAGCCGCATAAGCAGCTATACCGACTATTGTTAGCACCCCACCG
>CAZZVG010001288.1:0-2320 GCA_964657295.1 Iningainema sp.
CCAGGGTAAGGGAAGTTACCCCAGTATGGAAGCAGCGTTGCAAGACTTAGATGCAGGCATTAAAGCATATATGGAAGAAAACGGTATTTAAGCCAAAATTGCTTGCGACTTGACGGAAAATAGCAATTTGGAGTTTAAGCGATGCAATTACAAGGGAAACAAAGAGCGATCGCCGCCAAAATCAAAAAGTGGGTTGAAGCAGCTTTAGAACTGAGTACCAACTATACTGGGTCTGCATTACCCATCACCCGACTTACCAGTATCAAAAGTTTTTGTAACGATGCGATCGCAGCAGAGAAGTTTGCTCTTTATATCTCAAAACTGGTTTTGCAGCAAGCGAACGATGCAGAGTGTCCAGATAATACAACTCCTGAAGAATGGGAGATTCATGAAAATTTAATGACCTATGCCATTGCTCAAATGGAAAGCTTCCTGGAGCGTCCCACTCCTGATAGGAATCAATCACTTTGGAGTCTATTGAAGCAAATCGATCTTGCACAGGGAGACGATTACCGTAATATCCATTGGACAACGGTACATTTTGTCAAGAGTGGTTATTTACTGAAATTCCACTATGCAATCTGTTGCTTTGTGAAACCACAGTTCGACTACTATGCCTACAAGTTAGCTAGAGTTTATACAGAATGCTACGCACCAGCCTACGGTACGGGTTTAACTCCCGCATCGGTTCCTATGTTACTAGAAGTTGCTGAGTTTTGGTGTCAGTACTATTTTGAACAATCTTTACAAGAGAGATTTCCCAATCTCATGAATTGAAATTCATAACTGAGCCAAAACACTATACAACCTTAAGTAGATATATCTGACTGTTGCCAAGAGGACTCAAGAAAATTGAGTGAGGGTGCGCTACGCGATCGCATCAAGGCAGTGCGAGTTCAACGGCGATCGCTCGACCTTCAAAAAATCTTGTGAAAAATAATACTTAAATTATTGAGGAAATTCTAGCTGAATCGAGTTATTGAATCTCAGCTTTTAGCGCTGCTTCAAATTGCTCTAGCGTTTCTAGTTTTAAAAGGAGCTTTTGTTTTTCAATATACACTGCTTCTAAATATTTCTGCTGATAAGTTCCGTTCTTGAACGACTCAAATCTTTCTCGATACAAACGAGCTGATATTGGTGGTCCGCTAAAAGCACTGCTATCTAGTTCATCCAATTCTGCCCATATGAGTTTATCTTCAGCAGTAACTTGGTCGTTTCTTAGTTCTGACATATAATTCCTCCGCTTTAACCTTCAAGATTACAAGGATTGCTACTCATAACTCCATTAACAAAGCATCCAATCTCGAAGAACTAACGTCTTTCCAAAAAACACTACCTTGAAGTTGAACTTGGTAGACATCGGGGCGCACTTCCTTAAAATCAACAATCATCCCAGATTTTTTAGCTTTGTTTAGCTTTTTGATTTCAGGGGGTGTTATCGCCATAACCCGCCGTTGTTCAAGCCGTGTGAGTGCATCCCATGCTGGCTGCTCATATTCACCGTGGAGTTTCAAAACTTCGGAAATTTCTGACCAGTCAGCAGCTGTTTGAAAGGTTTGAATGAGTAACTCGGTGGGATCTAGCGAACTGAATACGTTCTCTTGAGGCGAGAATGCTTGCGTGTAATCATCATACTCAACTGTGTCGTCATCTTTTTCGGGTTCTGGTTCAAAAGTCCAATTATCAGCGCGATCGCCTTCACACTGCTCTACTGACTCAAATTCCTCTACTGAATATGGTTCTGCTGCTAAATCTGGGATAGCGATCGCCACATCCCTCTTCTCAGTTAATAAATCTTCATGTTGAATTTCTGGCTCAACGAATGTTGGCATTTCCTTTGGTAGTGCTGCTGCTTCCACGAACTCCAATCGCCCTTGTTGGTAATCAAGCCATAACTGCATGGCTTCTCGAACCACTGCCTGTGGCAATAACCCATCATCCATCGCTCGTTGCAGGATAACGCCAGTTTGCTCATCCTGCTCATGAATGGGTGGAATTTGACAGTACCGCCCCCCATTCTTAGTCCGCCGCCAAATACTAGGTTCAAGACTGCTTGGTTCTTGGTTCGAGCGATGCGCTGCAATGAGTTCCCGAACTGCCGTCTGAGTAATTTCTGGTAAATCTAGCAGTTGGTGAATGACTGGCTGGTATTTCTTAGGGTTATTTGCCAACTGGAAGATGGTTGCTGGTTCTAAATTGGCTAAGTCCTGAGGCGAGAAGTTCTCGAATGCTGCTGCCACCTTAAGATACCTTTTCTCCTCACCCTTCCAGCCAAGGTCAGAGAGCAGTTGTTTGTACTCATGCTTGGAGCGGGTTTTCT
>CAZZVG010001289.1:0-2309 GCA_964657295.1 Iningainema sp.
TACAGATTTTTAGAAGCGGTAGGGAATCAGCCTGCAATATATAAAGTTGCTCCGGGGTCATCTTTACCCCAGAGCAACAACAGTTTATAATCCCATCATAATAGGAGTTCCGTGCCTCAAGGGCATCACCTAGTTTTGTGGATGTCTTCTAGCTAGTCTCTCTAGCTTTCTGGGATTGATCTTGATAACTTGTCCTTTTGAGAATCTGGAGTGGTTTGAGATATATAAATCACCATCAGGACCAACAGTGATACCAGAAGCTGCCTCTAATCCATGACCGCTTAACAGGGTTGTACGAGTTCCATCAGGAGAAATTTCAATCAGAGAACCACTTGTATCACCGATGACGTCACCGCCAGGAGCGATGGCGTTCCATTCTGGCTGATTTATGTGTTCCAACACAAACAAATTGCCATCTTTGTCGTAGGCATCGCCAGTCAGTTGCGTAAAGCCAGTCGCAATTTCTTGGAAATCCAAAGTATCGGGGTTAACTTTCCAGACACGCGCTTTGCCAGCTGGGAAAGGATAATAAGTATATTCAGTGAGTGTTAAACTTCCATCGGGAGCAATTGTCAGATTTGTCGGTACTGATTGATTTGATATTGGACCATTTGGAGTCAGTGTATAACCAGGGGGTATGTCACTTGCTGATAAACCATCGGGTGGAGCTCCTGAGTCCCCTCCTGCTGGTGCACCTGGGTCTGATGTTGGTGTAGCCTGAGGTGGGAATTGAAGTTGATCTAGTGATAATGGCAGAGTGGGAACTGTAACGACTTGCTGAATTCCACTACCGTCAAGTGCTATTTTGTACAAAATGTTTCCACCGCCATCAGCAACGTAAGCATAGTTACCCTTAATTACAAAACTATAAGGGTTGGAAATCAGGTCAGTGCCATCAGGATTATTGTTGGCTTCATACTGGGCCATATCAGCAAGAACTGTCAAATTTCCAGTACTGAGGTCTACTTTATACAATTTTCCAAGGTCGGGCGCTTGTAATACTGACTCACGCTTGGTAGGATCCCCAGCAAAACCTGTTAAAAGATAAGCGTTACCTTGGTCATCAAATTTGATGTCCGCAGGGCCTGCACCTTGGGTATCAAGGTTACTACCTGCAGGTGCCCCATTATGTACTAATCCTAAAGATGTCAAACCGGAAAGTACATCTGTTCTTGTACCGTCGGTAGCAATTTTGGTAACAGAACCACTACTGCTAGCACATAATGGCACATATCCCGAGCTTGGTGATGCTTCGCATCTTCCGTCTTGTCCATCGCCACCGGAACCACTATTGGCTACATAAAGATTGCCTTCTTTATCAAAGGCTATACCCCGTGGGTTATCTAAACCGTCGGCAACGACTTTAAATAGTGCCGGTTCTGCAGTTACTTTTGATACTGAAATAGTCGCAAGGCTAACTGTGAAAAGTGTCAGAAGAAATGGCTTGATTTTCATACGTTTTGAGATTTGACCTTGATTCTTAGCAAGTGGAAAACCTTACAGCTTTAATGAGAATAAATTTCATTAATTGAGACAGCAAAATCAAGCACATCTGGCAATATGCCCGCGCATATTATCGGAAGCACTGCTTTTGTTCAACACAAAGGCATTGGTGTTGGCTTGAAGCTTTTTATCTAACTGGACGGAGTTCAGAAACTTGGTTTCATTGGTAGGGATTTGACTGCTGGGCAATTTCTAGTAGAAACCTGGTTTTTTAGCAGAATTACATAATCCGTAACAACTCCATCTACAAAAAGTTTTTACATGACCTACTTCGACTGAATTGCAGAAGCAAATTCAGGCAGAAAAAACTCTGAATTTTGATAACTTATCCCTGAAGATCGATAGAGCGAACCTGTACCCGCTCAAGGTGTAATATCGACAGTTTCATCCACAAAAATAGACAGCGACGCAGTCAACAAAATTGTATTTGTGCTTTTTGCAGTCACCATTTCAGATAATTTTATGAACTAAAAGAACCTTGAGATGAATTTAGTATTCATCTTTTAAACAAACATCTTAATTACTAAAGTATCTCATGATTAATTTTGTGTGAATGACTATTATTTAGATGTTATTTGAGCTATTTGTCTGTAGGCATTCATCTACGCAATTGTGTACCGCCAGGAGTTGCTTCCGTTCTCGTTTTAGTCACAAACAAAACGCCCTCTCCCCCTACCCTTGAAAGGGTAGGGGGAGAGGGCGAGAGTGTATGGGATTTGACTGAGAACGGCTATAGATTCTAGTTAAACCCTTAGGACTTACGCAGAAGAGATCCCCCAACCCCCTTTTTAAGGGGGCTTTTAAAT
>CAZZVG010001290.1:0-2308 GCA_964657295.1 Iningainema sp.
CCCTGAGGGTTATGGCGCTGCCTTAGAAGCTTTAAGGCATATCCCAGAGGACATCAAAATTTTTGACATCCTCGACCTGGGTGGAGGGACAATCACATTCAGCACTTACAAGGTAGGTCGATTTCCCAAAGCGATTGAACAGACACCGGGTAGTGGGAATGGTATGAAAGCCATTATTGATAGTCTGTCAATCGCTCTATGCCGTGAGGACAGAGGGGGACTTCAGTTTAAAAAAGAAAACATTGAATCAGCTTTGCGGAACTCTAAACCTATTGGGGATGGTAAACACAGTTGTCTATACAGGCATGGGACTACGACTTTGGAGATTGGTGATACTGTGGCGTATTCGTTATCTGAGTGGGTCATGCACTATCCCATTGTTGAGTCCCTGCTCAACAAAGTCTCACAGTCATTACTAAACGGTCGGTATGTGTTCGCCACTGGTGGAGGTTTCGCAATTAGTGCGATCGCTGAGTGGCTAGAGAAATACGTCTGTGATGGAATTGAGAATCCGAAGTTTTTGATCTTAGACAATCCACAAAGCATCAACTTAACTGGCTTGCGGCATCTTGAGCGATAATACAACAGGCAAATAACCTCACGGCAAATTTGCCGTAAGGTTGCTTGCTTGATGTAACCACTAATTATTTTTTCTTCTGCTTTTCTTTGAGCTTTTCAAGATTCTCTCGCCATAGACGGGACGTGGGAATATCAACCCCTGCATCCTCAATCCAATTTGGATCAGAAGGCTGTTTGCCGTCGTTTAACAACGCATGAAACTTGTTTGAATGCTCAACGAATTTTGGGTTTTTTCTTAGCCACTCAATTGTATCAGGGTTACTGAAATCAGTTCCATATGTTTGCAGATCAGCCACGAAACTATTCATTGTGCGCACAACGTTGAGGACTTCGGCTCTGTTGGACATTGGCATTTTTTATCTCCTTCAATATAAATTACTTAATTTGATTTATTCCACTGGCGTTTTAACTCGGACAAAAACTCGTCCGGCCCAAATCCTAAATCAATGGCTTTTTCAACTAGGTCAGCGACAGTAGGTGGGTTTATCTTGTCTCTTAACTCAATTAATTTGCAAAGCGCGAGTGCGATCGCTTCTTTGGATCGCGATCGCGCTTCTGGTAAAGATTTGTGCAGAATCAAAATAGCTTCATCGACTATTACGCTAGATTCGGGAATTTCTCCGAATTTAATCTGTGGATCTTGCAGAACATTTTCTTTAATAGTAATCCCAGTTTTTCTTAATGCTGACCAATTCTCTGTTGCTGCTTTGTTCATAAGAGTACTTTTACCGACTCGATGTTTCAAAGCTAGTTCTGCCAATGTTGCCTGCCCGCCAATATATTGGTTCTTTATTTCTGTCCAAACTTGGGGGGAAATCTCTTTACCTTTCATCACCTTTTAGAAATCTTCTCTTCTATAATGACACTATTACAAAGCTTTGAGCGAGAAAAGAGTTTTCAAAAAAACTTCTATTCAGAAAGTAAGAAAGCTTCGGAACTTTGGATGAACCAAGAAATTTTATTAGACAACGCTTGAATAAATTAAATATATCAATCGTTGCTTTTACTACAGGTTGAGGTTTTATTCAAGATGCCTTCTTTGTACCAGGAACTTCGTGAATTGGTATCACGAGTATCTCAAGCAATGCTTGACGGTAGACCTGTTTACTGTACTGGTGGAGGTTTCGAGTAGGAGCGCGATTGCCCAAGCGGGCACCAGCAAAGCTGATCGCTCTCTGGTTGGAGAAATACGCCTGCGATGGAATTGAGAATCCGAAGTTTTTCGTTTTAGACAATCCACAACGCATTAATTTAACTGGATTGCAGCATCTTGATCAGGCAGAAAATTCAGTCTGAAAAATATTTAACAGGTTATTGACAAAATTTAACAGGTTAAATTAATATATAACTAGTTAAGAAAAGGTATTGGAGATGTCAAAAGCACTGGAATCCGAGATAGAGAAGTTGTTTGAGGCGACAAAGGATCTAAAGAGCCTTGAGGAAATCAAGCCTTGGTGCGATCGCTTCAATGAATGGCTAACAACCCAAAGCTATAACACTGCGTCATTGGGAACTAAGCTAAGCCAGTATGGATTTTTCAAGAAATTCAAAAGCTTGCCCTTGGAGCAAGGTAAAAATGCCGATTCTATCCCTAAGCACGACGCTAACGGCAATGTCATAGGTCATGAACTCAAGCATTATGTTTTGTTGCTCTGTGGCTTAGATAAAGATGAGTGGAAGCAACGCAATGAAACCACGCGAGTCATTGACCGACTAGGCAATGACCAAG
>CAZZVG010001291.1:0-2298 GCA_964657295.1 Iningainema sp.
GTTTTCAGATGAGGCGAAAATTATCACAATTGATCGGGTGGCAAGTCCTTACAATTCTGAAGCACCTCGTTACATCCAACAAGGACTAACTTGGGAAACTATGCAAACTTTATTATCAGAAGTAGCACTTTGAAGCAAAATTAGTTGTGCTTTAGCTGCCAAATTATGTTAGACTAGCGTAAATAATTATAAACCCTCATAATAAATATATTTTCAAGTAACCACTCTCAGGTAAGTTTTTCTTCTTAATACCAGTTTATTTCTTTGTGAGCTTGACAGACGTAAATGGAGTTGCGTTTCGTGAAGATTTGCATACCTTGACAAGTCTGACAAGACCAAGAAGTGGTAAGGGAACGACTTGCTTAATGAAAATTGATTGTTAAATTGCACTCTCCAGATCATGAATACAGCGGTGATACCATCTGAACAAGCGCCTCAAAATGTACAATCTCTGCGACCGATAAATCGTCAGATGATTGTCATTCTTGACTTCGGCTCTCAGTATTCTGAACTGATTGCCCGTCGAATTCGTGAGACTCAGGTTTATTCTGAAGTCCTTTCCTATCGCACCACAGCAGAACAATTACGCCAACTGAACCCTAAGGGAATCGTATTTTCTGGCGGGCCTAGTTCAGTTTATGACAATAGTGCTCCTCAATGCGATCCAGAAATTTGGGATCTGGGAATTCCCGTTTTGGGTGTGTGCTACGGTATGCAACTGATGGTGCAACGTTTGGGTGGAAAAGTGGCAAAGGCTGACCGAGGTGAGTATGGCAAGGCATCATTATATATAGATGATCCCACAGACTTATTCACCAACGTCGAAGATGGCACAACTATGTGGATGAGTCATGGAGACTCAGTCATAGAGATGCCAACAGGCTTTGAATTACTAGCGCATACAGAAAATACCTCTTGTGCAGCTATTGCCCATCACCAAAAGAAACTGTATGGCGTGCAGTTTCATCCGGAAGTCGTACATTCCCTTGGCGGTTTTGCCTTGATCCGTAATTTTGTCTACCACATCTGCAAATGCGAACCTACTTGGACAACAGCTGCCTTTGTTGATGAAGCCATTCGCGAAATTCGCGCTCGAGTCGGTGAGAAGCGGGTATTGTTGGCGCTTTCTGGAGGAGTTGATTCTTCAACATTAGCATTCTTGCTTTATAAAGCGATTGGCGAACAACTCACTTGCGTGTTTATCGATCAAGGCTTTATGCGAAAGTATGAACCAGAGCGTTTACTCAAGGTGTTCCAAGAGCAGTTTCACATTCCGGTAGAGTATGTCAATGCTCGCGATCGCTTCTTAAATGCGCTGACTGGTGTTACCGATCCCGAAGAAAAACGTCGGCTGATCGGACATGAATTTATTAGTGTATTTGAAGAAACATCTAAAGAACTCGGTCCGTTTGACTATCTCGCTCAAGGCACACTCTATCCAGACGTGATCGAATCCGCCAACACCAATGTTGATCCGCAAACTGGAGAACGAGTAGCGGTAAAAATTAAGAGCCATCACAACGTTGGTGGTTTGCCCAAAGATCTCCGCTTCAAACTTGTCGAACCGTTGCGGAAACTGTTTAAAGATGAAGTTCGTAAAGTGGGACGTTCCATTAGTCTGCCAGAAGAAATTGTGCAACGGCATCCATTTCCTGGCCCTGGTTTGGCAATCCGCATCTTAGGTGAAATCACTGCTGAACGGTTAAATATTTTACGCGATGCTGATTTAATCGTGCGTCAAGAAATTAACCGCAATGGTTTGTACAATGAATACTGGCAGGCTTTTGCCGTACTGCTACCAATTCGCAGTGTCGGCGTCATGGGCGATCAACGTACCTATGCCTATCCTATCGTCTTGCGGATTGTGCAAAGTGAAGATGGGATGACCGCTGATTGGGCGCGTGTGCCTTACGATGTACTCGAATCAATCTCTACCCGGATTGTCAATGAAGTTAAAAACGTTAACCGTGTAGTTTACGACATCACTTCTAAGCCACCCGGCACTATTGAGTGGGAGTAAGATCCAGTCCGGTTAAAGACTGCTCATAAAGACTGCGCTCAAAACTGGGGGTAGGGTTGGAAACTGAAACTTGATTTCTACCAACCCTTGTCTCATGCTACTCATTTAAGGGGAAGATGACGTTCGACTAGTACGGGATAGCCACGCTCAGTTAAGCGTGAAGCTTACTTGCCTGAAAGTCCCATATAGCAAGAATTCTATTTTTTCTTCTGCCCAGAGTGATGGAAAAGCGGTAAGATACATTAGAGGATCAAGGGAAAATTATGGGGATTCTCTTT
>CAZZVG010001292.1:0-2298 GCA_964657295.1 Iningainema sp.
TTATCTGTAAACTATCTGTTCTCTTGTTAGTGAATATTTATCAGCCCCATTTATTGCCAAATTGGGGCTTTTTTAATCAAAGATCTGGTGAAGTCGATGGGATTATATCATGTCCGGTTAATGACTTATTTATATGAACCCTCACTATACCCTCTGGGCACCCCTCCCCCAAGCATGGGAGAGGGGACGGGGGCGAGGGCTGGATATCGTAACTGTTTATACAGACATGATATTAAATCCCATTAGACATCTTTTCAGGCTTTTCTCAATCATCTCCAAAAATTGATTATGCGTTCGTTAAAACCCTTGGTAGAGGCGAACTATCGTTCACCCTGACATCATTACTGGAAATATCTATTGCCCATGCCCTAAGGTTGGTGGGCGCAAGTATTTAAAAAGGTCATCTAAAGCGAGATTAGCGGTTATTGGACCACTGCCTAGCCAGTAAATTCCTACTGGATAAACCTGACCGTTCTGCACTGCCTTCAACTTTGACCATAGGGAAGTACCTCCCATTTGCTTTATGGTTTTTTGATTGCGATCAAAAACAGAATGTGAAATCCGCTTGCCGACCGTGAAGTCAAAAATGACATCTTCATCAACTTCCAACAATTTTTCCTCTGAAATAAGATACATCTTCCAAGCGCCACCTATTTTAAAATGACGATCAGTTGCTCCACTCGCTGGTGATCTCTGCTGAGCCAGACCAGCCTCTTCAAAAATGCCCCTAGCGAAACTATCCTGCTCTCTGAGAAATAGCCGACAAATTCCGTTGTTAACACTAATAATTGACACCCTAGTTGAAGAAAGTTTCGCGCCCATAGTAGCTCTAAATGAGCGTAAGCGAGATTGGTAAAGGGCGATGACTTTTTGGGCGTGCTCAGTTTTGCCCAAGATAGTCGCCATCTGCAAAAAATGGGATTTCCAATCCTGAACGCTGTTAATGTGCATAAGTACAGTCGGCGCTATGTGTGAGAGTAAGGGGTAGATATTTTGATTCTCTTCTAAACCTAAAATTAGATCTGGCTTAAGAGCTAATACCTTTTCTATATTTATCGGTCCTCCCACACCCCCCACGTCCACAATGCCTCTTGCAGTCAGTGGGTCAATCTGTAACCAGTCAAGCCATTTTAGCGGTGCTCCAATGGGTTTAACTCCTAGAGCCAGTGCATCGTCTAATGAGATATTGTCTAGGGTGACTACTCTCCGTGGGTGAACGGGAACTCTCATCTTATCCGTCGTGTGTTTGACGATGCGAACGGTATTTGTTGCATTGGAGGGGCGTGGTGCCAGACTATGAGCTTGTTGGTACTCATAGCTACAACCAGATAGCACTCCTAACATCAACAGTCCAACTAATAGCAGTTGCAAAGTACTACTCACAGCTTAAAATTCATAGCCCACGCTCAAATATGCCTCAAAGGGGGCACCCGGAAAAACTTGCGTTTGACCGTTAGCCCCTACGTAGTAAAGGGTGTTAAACAAATTCTGGAGATTGAGTTGCACCCTTGTGTTGTTGCGGCGGTAGTAAAGAGCAGCATCAGTGCGGAAGTAAGAGGGCAATGTAAAGGTGTTTGCCAAATCTCCATAGCGATCGCCCACATAAGAAAGACCCAATCCACCGCCAAATCCTTTCCAAGATCCGGTGGGAATAATGTATGTCGTCCACAAAGAAGCGGTGTTTTGAGGAACGTTGAGAAAATTCCCAACTTTGATTCTGTTGTCTTTAGTAACGCGGGGATCAATGTAGTTGTAGGAGAAAATGATGTTCCAACCCGGTGCGATTTCTCCTATGCTATAAAGTTCAATCCCCCGACTTCTCTGTTCCCCAGTTTGAATTCTAAAGCGAGAATTGGGAACGACTGTTGTGAGGTTAGTCTGGGTCAAGTCATATAAAGCTAAAGTGGTAGATAACTTATGATTGAGTAAGTCTGTTTTCACTCCGACTTCATACTGAGTCCCACGGCTAGGTACAAAGGGATTCCCCCGCGCATCAGTACCAGTTACCTGCTGAAAAGATTGGCTGTAGCTGGCGTAGAGGGAAATGGGTTTAATCGGTTGATAAACTACGCCTAAGCGTGGACTGAAGGCGTCATTGTATTGACTAGTTCTCTGTCCATTCGAGTGGTTGAGAGAGTCTGTATTTAGCCAGTCGAAGCGCCCTCCTAAAAGGAACTTGAGGTTGTCAGTTAGTGAGATTTGGTCTTGAAGATAAACCCCTTGGGCATTATTGCTACTAGAGCTAAGTAAGTCGGCGCGAAAAAACCAAACTATGTAAAGATAAATAAATACGTAGAA
>CAZZVG010001293.1:0-2297 GCA_964657295.1 Iningainema sp.
AACAAAGCAATGCAAATACCCCGCTTGCATCCAGATACGATTGAAGAAGTTAAACAACGAGTTGATATCCACGATGTCATCTCGGAACATGTCGTCTTACGCAAGCGCGGCAAAGACTATGTAGGTTTGTGTCCCTTTCACTCAGAAAAAAGTCCCAGTTTCACAGTCAGCCAGACTAAGCAAATGTACTACTGCTTCGGCTGTCAAGCTGGAGGAAATGCTATTAAGTTTATCATAGACTTGGAGAAGCGCTCTTTTGCTGAAGTCGTACTGGACTTAGCACGCCGTTACCAAGTGCCACTTAGAACCTTAGAACCTGAACAAAGGCAAGAGTTGCAGCGTCAGGTGTCTCTTCGGGAGCAGCTCTATGAAGTTCTTGCTTCCGCAGCACAGTTTTATCAACACGCCCTCAAGCATAGCACAGAGAAAGCAATGCTGTATCTGCAACAACGCCAATTGAGGGAAGAAACAATTCAACAGTTCGCGATCGGATATGCCCCAGCAGGTTGGGAAACCCTCTATCGTTATCTAGTGGACGATAAACACTACCCGGCGCAACTTGTGGAGAAAGCCGGATTGATTAAACCACGTAAGGAATCGAGTGGTTATTATGACGTGTTCCGCGATCGCGTGATCATTCCCATCCACGACGTACTTGGGCGAGTCATTGGCTTTGGTGGCAGAACTTTAGGAGACGAGCAACCGAAGTATCTGAATTCACCGGAAACCGAAGTTTTTATGAAGGGGAAAACTTTATTTGCCCTTGACAAAGCTAAAGCGACAATTTCTCAACGAGATCAAGCTGTGGTGGTAGAAGGATATTTTGATGCGATCGCCCTTCATGCAGTCGGTATTAGCAACGCTGTGGCTTCTCTCGGTACTGCCTTAAGCATGGAACAAGTCAGACAGGTATTGCGCTACACCGATTCTAAACAGTTAGTACTTAACTTTGACGCCGATAAAGCTGGGACTCTTGCTGTAGAAAGAGCAATTGGAGAAATTGCCGAACTGGCATACAAAGGCGAAGTTCGGCTAAAGATTCTCAACTTACCCGATGGTAAAGACGCAGATGAATACTTGCAAGGACGCCAGCCGGAAGACTATCAACAACTATTAACAGATGCTCCTTTGTGGCTTGATTGGCAAATTCAACAAATCACAAACAACCGCGACCTAAAACAGGCTACAGATTTTCAGCAAGTCTCGCAGCAGATAGTAAATTTACTTAAAAAAATTAATAACATTGATACCTGTGATTATTATATCGATCGCTGTGCTGAAATACTCAGTTTCGGGGATAGCAGACTTAAACCACTACGAGTAGAAAACCTGTTAACTCAAATTGCCCCAAAAAAGGGGAGTAGCCAATGGGTAGGGGCGGGGAAACCCCGCCCTTCCGGAAGTAGCGAAAAACCCCACCTCAACCCTGGAGTTAAAACAGGCTCTCACCACTCCCTACGGACGGATGGGCGGGGAGACCCCGCCCCTACGACTGAACCCGGTCTTTTAGCGGTAGCAGAGGCTTTACTACTACAAATTTACTTGCACTTTCCACTAGAACGCCAGGTGATTATCGACACCTTAGAGGAGCGAGATTTGGAATTTAGCCTTTCCCACCACCGATTTTTGTGGCAACAAATTTTAGAACTTCCATCCGGAATCCAGTCAGATTTAATATCAAGTCTGCAAGACAAATGTGTAGAGTTTCCTGAGGAAATGCGGTTGGTATCCCATCTGTTTCATTTGAACGAGAAAACTCACAAAGAAATGTCTCGTATTCCCCAAGTGATCCAAGCCGCGACTGCTTGTATTGAGCAAGTACTGCGTGAAAAGCGCTGTCGTCACTTTTTGGAACTTTGGCTACAGACCGATCCAGAGGCAGAACCAGAACTATATAAATACTATTGTCAGGCTTTATATGTTGAACAAGACCGACTTGATGAACTAGCGCGACAGCGGCAATTTTCCATTACAGACTTCCTTTCCTAGGGGTAAATGTGCTCTCTAGGACTAGTGGTCCTACTGGATACCGTTGGTCAGTGGATGACTCTAACGTCACGAGGAATCCTGATATCCCAGCATCATAAAAATCAGCAGGCATAGAAAACTTTTCTATAACCTTACCCTGCGAGTTAGCACTAAGTTGTCCGCAAGGTATTTTGTCACCATCAACAATTGCCCAAAGTCGGTAAACACGTCCTGTAGGTGGAGATGGAAGATTTTGGATAGCGATCGCTCCTTTTTGTTGTTCAAGATTCAGCACAAAGCTGCCAGAAGCAGTATTTGCTACATTGACA
>CAZZVG010001294.1:0-2296 GCA_964657295.1 Iningainema sp.
GTCACTCATATCCTTGTGGTGAAAAAGCTAATTTTATACTCTTTTACCACAGAACATTTCTATTTTGGAGATGTCTATTGCACCTCAATCATTGCAAGCTAAAACGTTCAAAGAAACTTTAAAGCAAGATCAGTACCTTTACTGTATCAGTGTTTAGGAGCGAAAAAGTATAAATGAAGTAACAATTTTTTTTCTAACAATCAGTATTTTTTTTATGAAATTTTCGTCTAAAGTTTTGGCAGTTTTAACTTCTTCTTTGGGTTTATTTTCAATCAATTTTGCTGTTTCTCTACCAGTTCAAGCGTCAGTTGTATGTGAACCTGGGACAATTAGTAATTATCAAAATGGTTCGTTGGCAACTTGTATTCTTGGACAAGATATGAATATGCAGCTTTACAGCTCCAGTTCCGGGTCATCTAATTTTGAGTGCCAAGCCAAAAAATCTATATCTTTTGATGAGAAAGCACAGTTTAAAAGTTGCCAGCTTTCACAAGAAATCAAACTTATAAAAGGTAACTCAATTGAAACATGTCCAGCAGAATATAAAGTATATGTTTCAGTTTCAACTAATGGTATTCAATCTATTAGTTGTAGTCCCTAAGAGGATGTTTTAAAAGTGGGGGGATATTGGGTAACTTTATGTACGATTGCTCATCTGACACCAATACGAAGTGGCTTGTCGTTGACATCGCCTGACGATTTTGTTAGCTTTGGGACATGCTGACTAACAGTTTTTCACAGTCTTTTCTGGCATTTTTCTTGTTTTTAGTTAACTTGGGTTTGATTCCGACACTTAGTCCTAAAAAAGCTATAATACCTAAGATATTAGAAGGCTCAGAAACTGCGAGGGTATTAGTATAAGTAAAGTGAATACCGTTATTTTGAGGGTATGCAAAGTTACTAGCAACAACGTATTGTATAGCTCCACCTGGAAGAGTTTGATGAGTGACAGTATCCACTTGAGGTCCTACAATACCTTCGTAGGCTATTGTATCTTGAAGAAATGTTGCTGATTCCTCATCATTAGCAAAATTACTGAATTGAGAAGGCAAAGCCAATTGTGAAATTGCCTCATCGGCATTATTGAATTGAGCAGGTGTGAGAAACTGTCCTGCGCTTACACTTAGAGGGGCAGATGGATTCAATGGATCGGGTATTGTCGTACTATAGTAACGATTCAATATTGTATTTTTTGATACACTTATGCTTGACACTCATATAGACTTGTGACGGGATCAGTTGTGAAAGATGAGATAAGTTGATCTAGTTCTTCCTGATTATTATCGCGAGTGTAAGAGATCGGTATAAGACATTCAGCAGGATTAACACTAGCCGCTACTGCACTATGTTGATTAATTACAATGTCTAGGGGAAAGAAACCAATAAATGCTGTGATACCAAGCCAAACTGGGAATTTCAGCTTTGCCATAAGAAATTAAGACTAAATAAATCTTGTATGAAAAATAGCATAACTGAATTAGTCCAAAAGTGTTGAATCTAGGTACAAAATTTTCATCAATTCGGGAACTCTTAACAGGGAACGGCTACTCTTCAATAATATTCCCAAATTCATCCCTTTTAATCTCCACCACCTTGACATCAAAACTCTCCCACTCCTGCACAGTAAACCCAGCCTCCACTTCTTCTGGAAACCTAGTCGCCATTCTCTGCCACGCTTCTTCCTCACTGTCGCCTTTGATATAGTAACCCTGACGCGCTCTTATGTCGTCATGACCGAGACAGTCATGGGTGTAGAGGGCGTTGCGTGTACAACGGTATTCTTTTTGCATAGTAGTAGCGAAGAAGTCTTCGTGTTGGTAACGACGACTATCTTAAGGCTTGGGGGAGCGATCGCCTATTTATTTGCCCTAGAACCACAATTTATAGTCAGAAAGTTTCATCGTCATGTTGGTATGCATTGCGAGTGCAACGGTATTCTTTTGGCATAGTCTTAACTGTAGTGACACAAGAGCGCTGAATCACGATCGTCTTAAAGTATAAGGGGAGCGATTGCCCAAGGGATCGAATTGTTACTGCACTATCTCATGGGAGCGATCGCCTACCGGGAGACGATCCGCCTTAATCCTACCTTTACCAGCGCCTATGGAAATTTGGGTAATGCCTTAGCGCTGTCAGGACACAAGGTAGAAGGCTTAGATTACCTAAGACACTTAGGGATTTGTTTGAACAAGAACAATCCAGCTTTGAGGTTCAGAAAATTGAAGAACTTATCAACCAACTAGGGGTCACCGTTCCCAGACAGGAATTTTGTACGCGCTTGGCTGAAACGAAGATG
>CAZZVG010001295.1:0-2280 GCA_964657295.1 Iningainema sp.
AACCCTCCTGCAGCGCTGGACTCACCGCTTGCGGGGAGGGGTTGGGGGTGGGGTTCAGTGTCTACGAAAATTACGGTTAATTAACATGACATTATATCACATCATAACTCATTTACATCAAAGATTTCGGAAAATTCAATAAATAAGTAACATCGGCACAACCGATGTGATTTTTGATCGCAATTTAGCGCCGAAATTCCTAATTTTTTGAAAGACACTTGCTTGAACAGTCACTTGACCGTTAAAGTAACTTAGGAAACGTTTAAGCTACTAAGCCCCAGTTCACGCTGGGGTGTTTTTTATTTAAGATGCACCATCATATACTACATTTGCCATTTTGTCCACATATCTTAACAAGTTGTGTTTCCAGCTTTTCTGCTGTTTTGTTGAGATTGGGATTTGGGATTGGGGTAATAAATTTTTCCCCATTACCCGTTACTAGCAGTTCATGCTCTGGTACGAGTAACAGGCAAGCACAGCTGATTTAAAATAGATAATACTCCAAGAAAAGAGCGATCGCGTTGATCCAGCTCAACCATTGATGTGATTTGAGTCATTGAAATTAGACCAAGATCTGGAATTGTGGAGGTTTGAACTCTCCCCGCTCTAAAGCAAAAAACGTGACGCCTGAACGCCACGTATAATTTTATAGTTTAAAGAAAAACGTGTGTAAACACCCTGATGTCAACATTTTAAAGTTCTTTTTAATGAAATCACCTTCGTAATCCCACTGGATTATTAAATAAATCGTTCTTACTATTACGTAATTTCACTTATAAGTGTAGTGTTTACGGTTGACTCATAACAGAACGTCACTCAAAAGTCAATGCACTCATCGCCAGTTGGGGGATAAGCTTGCCGCAGTTATCACTTGAAAACACTGACTCTGCCTTAACTCATTCAGAATCGGTGTATCAGCAGAACCAAAAAGATACAGTTGTTCTTGAGCGCGAGTCATCGCAACGTATAATAGTCTTCTGGCGAGAACTGCTGCTTCGGGTTCTTGAGAGTGGCGATCTCCAAACTGCTGTACCCAAAGAATCAGTACTGCTTTAAACTCCAATCCTAGAGAAGAATAAGCAGTAATCAACCGTACCCCTTCTCGATGATTGCCGTAGGAGTGCCTATTTTCTGTTACCCAGTAACAACCCACACCCAAGTCCTGAAGTTGTTTTTGCAGCTTGTTAAATAATGGAGTGTCGTAGCGTGTGAGGTATCGATACAAAATAGCGATATCTCTTGATTCATAACCACTATTCTGAAGCTTTTGAACTTGAGTTACAACTGCTTGAACTTCACATTCTCGATTGGCTTGGATTTGCAAAACTGGACGTTGACCGTGACGAAGAGCCGTCTTTGGCTGGATAATTGGGAAGGTTGTTTCTTCCTCTACTTCATTTGAAGTTGCAGGTACCAGGACACTCCACGCAGCAGATAAAATTTCTTGAGTATTTCGGTAGTTTTGCGATAATTTCTTAGAACGCTGTCCGCCATGCACTTTAATTCCTACAGATTTCCAGGTAAATTTACGACGCTTGTAGAGTTTTTGAGAACCATCTGACACAATCATTAAGTTACCGTTTTCAGGATCTTTGAGTGCCGCGACACAACACTGAAACCAGCTAGGAGAGAAAGTGTGCGCCTCATCTACCAAAATTGTATCCCATTTTTGTTCTAGAGGAAGCTTTGCTATTGCCTCTCGCAATTTTTCTCCCAGCACCTCCTCATAGTCTTCCGTGACTTGTTGAGGATTGGGAAGTCTGCCGAGGATTTTCTTTGCCCAGGCGTGGAAGTGTGTCACCTCTATCCGTTCCTTGTAGAGAGGGTTGTCGCTTTCGTCGTGAATTAGCGATCGCAGATATGCTGCCAGTATAATATTAAAGCATAGCATCAAGACGCGATGCCCTACCAAGCGGTCTGCCAAAAGCTTGGCACGGGATAGCAAAATCAGTGTCTTGCCGGAACCTGCCACCCCATAAAACAGGCGATGCCCATCTCGAATATCTGTTGCCAAACGTTCTTGCTCAATGTCCAAAGTCTCAATGATAGAGCTATCTGGAACGGGTTTAGCATCACCCGGAACACTCTTAAAGGTAGCGGGCCTTTCTTTAATTGCCTTTTCTGGGTATAAAATGCCTTTAATCGTGCTAATTTGGTCATCAGTAAGTGCTAAAAACTTAAAGCGAGTCGTAAACATGCTCTCCAAGCGTCGCATCAACTCCCGTTCGCTAATACCATCCCATTCCATCAACTCATCTCGATAAACAACTTGAGGCTGTT
>CAZZVG010001296.1:0-2280 GCA_964657295.1 Iningainema sp.
TAAATTTTAATTTATGGATAAACAAACTACAGAAAGCGACACCACCCAGATAAAGCTGAAAGCACCCTTAAAATTGGTGGAAACAGCTTTTTTAGCTAGTACAGCTAGCTTGATTTGGTTTATTAATGCCTACTTTCCTTTAGGACCCGTTTGGCGAATATTTTTTCCGGTACCCATTGCTTTAGTATACCTTCGTTGGGGCAATCGAGCCTCATGGATGGCGGCTCTCACCTCCGGGCTACTGCTTTCGGTTTTGATGGGACCAGTTCGCAGTTTACAATTTGTGATGCCCTTTGCTTTCATGGGTGTACTTTTAGGAACGACATGGCACCGCCGCGTTCCTTGGATTGTTTCCATTACCTTAGGTGCATTGCTGGGTACTTTAGGTGTATTTTTTCGCCTGTGGTTGTTGTCTGTGCTGTCGAGTGAAGACCTATGGATTTATTTTATTAATGATGTTACAGAAGTCATAGAGTGGATATTTCTCCAGCTGCAAATATTAGCAACTCCTAGTGTGTTTTGGATTCAAGTGTGGGCAATAGTCTTGATTATCGTCAACAACTTTATCTATCTGTTTGTCGTGCATCTGGCATCATGGCTGCTTTTGGAGCGACTTGGCAACTCGATCCCGCCCCCTCCACATTGGGTACAAGTCCTCATGGATTATGACGGCTAATCAGAAGCCGTAAAAAGTTCACCCAATACCCCATAACTACCAACTTGTGATTCGCATTTATACCCAAATTAAACAGGGTGAAAAATGGCTGCAACGATATCGCCATTCTCCACCCGTGTTTGCCTGTGTTTTAGGATTTACCGAAACCGGTTTGATTCCAGGAATATCAGCTGCAGGTTGCACTCCAGAGGATCGGAAATATACTGCTTGTGCTGATGCCGAGTTTTTGTACAATGGTCCTGAACGAAAACCTCAATATCCTTTACCACCTCTTGATGCTGGGGCATCTCCTGTATTGATTTCCCGTGCCGTGGTTGAGGCATTAAAAATTCCAGTTTATCTGTTCAATGCAGGATTACCCCAATCTCTGAGTGTTCCGGCGATCGATCTAGGTGGGTGCCCAGCTCGCTGCTTAAGTCAGGGTAATGCTCTGGATCTGGCAACAGTACACCACTTGTTAGAACAAGGGCTGCTTTGGGGTGAACGGCTCAGTCATCAAGTTCAGAACGGGTATCTCATTTTAGGTGAGTGTGTTGTTGGTGGAACGACGACTGCCTTAGCAATTTTAACTGGCTTAGGCATACAAGCTGTAGGAAAAGTTAACAGTAGTCACCCCGTCTGCAATCACACCCAAAAATGGGCAGTGGTGCAAGCTGGGCTGGAAAACATGAGGGCGAGTGGGGGAGTGGGAGAAAACCAAATCCCAATTCCTCTTGATCCCCTTGAACTGGTGGCAGCTGTGGGCGATCCGATGCAAGTTGTGGTAGCCGGGATGGCAATTGCTCTGAGTTGCCGTTGTGGCGTTTTACTTGCTGGTGGGACGCAAATGCTGGCTGTGTATGCTCTGATAATTGCGATCGCTAAAACTTATAACTTGTCCTGGCAACCAGAAGAAGTCGTTATCGGCACAACCCGTTGGGTAGCAGAAGACCCAACAGGCGCTACTGTTAAATTAGCTCAGCTAGTTGGTCAAGGTGATATCAATTCTGTTGACGTTCGAGCGCCCTTGTTAGCTACGGAGCTAAGCTTTGCTGATTCTCGCTACCCTCAACTGCAAGCCTATGAGCAGGGCTTTGTGAAAGAAGGTATGGGTGCTGGAGGCGCTTGTATCGCCTCTCATCTCCGCCAAGATTGGCAGCAACATCAACTTTTAGAAGTCATTGAAAACCAGCTAGAACGATTGTTGTTAAAAAGAGCTAATGAATTCTCTTGAGCAGTAATTGCTCTTCCAAAGCTGCAATGCGATTGTATGCGGCTGTTAACTGCGCTGTTAGTCTTTGGATTTGAATTTCTGGAGTGATGTTTTTTTCTCCACCTTGAGGATTTTCTGGGTAAATGCTATCCGCTAACACATCCTTGTGCTCAAATTCCGGATGAAAATTTACATATCCTTTTAACTGGTAGTGTTGCTCACTATTTTCTAGTAAGTTATTTCTATTCTCACTTATTTTATCCGTACAGCATTCTGATAAAGCCTTAGACACTTTGCCGTCTAGCTGCTCCAGCACTTGATAGAGGGCATCCACTTTTTGATTCAAAGTCTGAACCTGCTTTTGTAATGGCTCCATTTAATACCCTCTTCCTCTATTTTTCTTTATAAACAT
>CAZZVG010001297.1:0-2277 GCA_964657295.1 Iningainema sp.
TCTTTGGCAAACTTGTCATGTACAAAGCGAGTCATTGAATTTGATGCTGAAAATTTTGGATGTACAAGTAATAGCACTTTAGCTACTTTTAACTGTTGTTATCAATTAAATGAAAAGAATTTTTATAGTTAAATTTCTACCATCAGTACTGACGTAGAGTTTAGCTGTTATGTTTCTTATCTTACTTGCAGCAAAGGGCGATAGGGCGATACAGCCGTTGCCGATCCTTTGCAAATGACCTAATAATCGCCCCTGCCGAAGAACTGGTAAAGTCAAATATATTATAGAGGCGTTAACTATGACCCAAACCTTACCCAGACTCAGAGAATCTTACCTCAGAACAAGTCTGGCGACCGAACCTGTAAGTCTCGACTCTAATTGGTCTCTCTGGTCAAACAGAGTGGGGATAGTACAAGTATCGGTACTTATTTAAAATTATTGTATCACATTAAAGAACTTTTAGCTAAGAAAACCGCTACCTAGTAATAGGCGATCGCGGGCTTGCATTCTTTTTTCTCCCACTTGCTCATTTGAGAGCTTGATCATGTCTGGCCTTGCTAGAATGAGAAAGTGGTCATTGTCGGCAGCTACCATTGCTAGGGCGATCGCCTCCACGAATATGCGCTTTTTGGTGCAAGCCGTTTGACAACTCGGGAATCTTGTTTGAATGCGAATCAGAATCTCATGTGTTATCTTTTGTCAACCGTTTATCAGTATTCCTCAATGGCTAAATGTAATACATCGGACCTTGCTGTCTGCGAGTCTCTAGTTGCTCACACAAGTCTTGGAGTGTGTAATGCCTCAAAACTTTACTACAGGCAGCGTTGGCTTCATCCCAAATCTCATAAATCAAATCCTTTTCCGGAGTGGTGTTAGCAACGTGTTCACCGTCCTTGCGCTCACCCTCCATTAAAGTGACAATTTCTAATAATGTAATCTGCCTAGGTTCACGCGCTAAAACAAACCCTCCTCTGGAACCACGTTGACTCTTTACCAAACCAGCACGCCGGAGACTGGCAAGAATTTGTTCCAAATAGCGATCAGGTATCGGTTGCTTGTCTGTGATTTCGCTCATTGTTAGAGGAGCTTTTTCCCCTTTGTGGCTTGCTAGTTCTAAAAGTGCTAGCACTGCGTATTCAACTTTAGAAGACAGATCCAGGAGAGCGTAATTTTGGCTATTCAATTGTTTCATCAAGATACTACTAATTGCCGATAGATTTATAGTACGAAAATCGATATGAATTTATGTATACGCGATCGCAGCCGAAACCACGTTCATAAAAATACTGTATTTATATCAATTTACAGTATTTAGTCTTCAAGAATTCTAACAGAATTTCGACCTGATGATTGCATTAATCAGTTGTGGAAATTTTGAAAATTCCTGACTCAAGAGCAATATCTAGTAAAGATAATTGGAACCAATGTATGCTGCTAGCTGATTTACGAACAATTTATGAACGCGATCCAGCAGCCCGTAACTGGCTGGAAGTGTTGTTCTGCTATCCTGGACTCCAAGCCCTAGTGTTTCATCGCTTGGCTCACTGGCTGCACAACAGGGGTATTGCCTTTATACCTCGGTTTATTTCCCAAATCAGTCGGTTTTTGACTGGGATTGAGATTCATCCAGGAGCACAAATTGGCAAAGGAGTTTTTATTGATCACGGTATGGGGGTGGTGATTGGGGAAACAGCGATAGTGGGAGATGATGCCTTAATCTACCAAGGAGTCACTCTAGGCGGTACTGGAAAAGAGACAGGTAAGCGCCATCCAACCTTAGGCAATCACGTCGTTGTGGGAGCAGGCGCAAAAGTATTGGGCAATATTCAAATTGGCGATCACGTTCGGATTGGTGCAGGTTCAGTGGTGCTGCGCGACGCACCCAGCAATACTACTGTAGTCGGGATTCCAGGGCGTGTCACCCGTCGAGATAAGATGAATATCGATGTTCTGGCTCACAATCAACTGCGAGATGTAGAAGCTGAGGTTATTCAAGTTTTGTTTGAACGAGTCAAGGCTTTAGAAAAACAGGTAGAACAGTTGCACACCAATTCCTCTTTATCTCCAGTTTTAGTTGGCGGAGAAATCGATAACGGCAAGTGCAATACTGATAGCTTGATTGAAGACTTTCTTGATGGTGCTGGAATTTAACCCAGGTTGGCACATAATATCAAGTTCGGATAATCACCTAACAAGATTGTTGGTGGTTAATGGTTAATCGCATTTAACCATTAACCACCTCACAGATATTATAAGTATTTAAACGAACATAATCTA
>CAZZVG010001298.1:0-2272 GCA_964657295.1 Iningainema sp.
TCTCATCAAAGCTGTTTGCTCCTCACCAGTCGGGAGACGCCAAGAGAAATTCCTGTACTGCAAGCAGAAACAGAAGCAGTTCGCACTTTAGAACTGCAAGGCTCCCAGAAAGTAGCACGGCAAATATTGAAAGATAAAAAATTATCTGGTGAGGCTCAATGGGGAACACTCATCAATGTCTATCGATGTAATCCATTAGCTTTAAAGATTGTTTCCAAGACAATACAAGACTTATTTGATAACGATGTCACTAAATTTTTAGATCAAAGCCTCACATACGTGCTTAGGGATATTCGTATTTTGATCGAAGATCAAGTCAATCGGTTATCAGAGCTAGGAAAGAGAATTTTGTACTGGTTAGCTATTGAGCAAAAACCAGCAACGCTTGAACAACTGCAACAAAGTCTTTGCTCATCTAAATCTGTCTTACCATCAGACTTAATAGGAGCTTTGGAATCTTTACTAGAGCGATCGCTAATTGAGACACATCAAGAGAACTCCACATCACGTTTCACTTTACAGCCAGTTGTTATGGAGTACATTCGAGATGAAATTGTCAAGCAAGTATCCGAAGAGATTTATCAAGCGACTCTTCAATCAAGCGAACCAGAAAAAATCTTAAATAAATTAAATTTGCTTAGGAACCATGCACTGAAAAATTCTCAGTCAGATGTTGGTGAAGGTAAACTAAGTTCTATTGTCTCTTTGATTAAAGCTAGATTATATACCTATGAAGCTTTGAGAAATCAAAACACGACCATAAATATTCTAAACCAAATAGAAATTTACTTGGAAAGTAAATCAAAGTTAGAGGTTGGATATGCAGTAGAAAATTTGAAAAATCTGCAAGAGGAATTGAAAAAAAACGATTAAAAGTCACTTTTAGGAAAATTCAACCACAGATCAAAAAGGAAGGCGGCAATGTTAAGTCAGTGGGCACAATGAAATATCGGCGTTGCATAAGTGCGGGATGAATTGATACTTTTGACCTTGGCTCAAGGTAGATTCTTTGCGACGCCAGTCACCTACGGCGGGAAACCCGCCTGCAGTGCTGGCTCGCCTTTGCATGAGACAAAATTCATCCCATCAATCAGCATAATTTGCTGTGGTTCTGAAGGACGAGCGCACTCAACAACCATGATTTATTTGAAAAGTTTTACGTAAAACGTGGATAAATTCGTTGGCAACGAGCGCTATTGAAATTTTTGATAGCTTTTTGGAGCTATAGATGCTGACATACGCTAATCTAATAATTAATTGAGTTGCGATACTCTTGAGTTGAAGTACTATTTATGACCATATCACGAGCATATGAAGAAGTAATCGACTTTTTTGCAGCAGGTACAACACCAGATAATATAATTGCGTTCCGTCCCTCAGAAGAAACAAAACAGCGTGTTGCTGATTTAATCCGTCGTGAAAAAACAACTGGACTCACGCACGATGAATCCTCTGAGTTAGACCATTACATGCAACTAGAGCATTTAATGCGTTTAGCTAAAGCTCGCGCCCGCAAATTTATTACTAATGAAAAAGCTTGAGTACTACATATATTAATGCAGAACTTCGTCGATTAGTAATTGCACGAGCAAATCAACTGTGTGAATACTGCTTACTTCATGAAGATGATGCTTATTTTGGTTGCGAAGTTGACCATATTATCAGCGAAAAGCATGGTGGTTTAACGAATGCCGAAAATCTAGCTTACGCTTGTATGACTTGTAATCGTAATAAAGGGAGTGATGTTGGTTCTATTGTTATGCCTTTGGATAGCGGTATTTTTAGCCGATTTTTCAACCCGCGAACTGACTTATGGTACGAACATTTTTTATTAAACAATTCTAAGGCAATTACCATCGTACCTTTGAGCCATATCGGTGAGGTAACAGCCAAAATTCTACGGTTTAACAGCACTGAGTGTTTATTAGAACGACAGGCTTTACACGATATCAATCGATATCCTACAACCGAGGCATTGAAACGTATCAAACAAGTTATGTAGGGTGTCAGTTAGGTCAAGGGGTTTGCTGAATTTTACATCATCGTGGGTAATTCCAAAGGAATCGTACCCAACAAACCCTTACGAAAATCTGTTAAAAGTTGACGTGCTGTCCGCTCTACATCACCTTTGTGACGATGTTCTGCTAAGGCGTGCAAATATGCTGCTCCAGTCATGAGGGTAGGATCGAGTTCGTAACGTGACTGTAATGGTTGAGATGGTAGTAAGTTAGTCGCTGTCGTTTGTAGATGAGTTATTAAGTCAACTAGTGCA
>CAZZVG010001299.1:0-2272 GCA_964657295.1 Iningainema sp.
TGCTCACTTTTTTATTTTTCTCTGCTACCCCAGATTATTGAGCCGATACCTTAAAATTTTTACTTGATTGGATGTCGTGGCGTCCTTTGAGGTTTGGAGTCCACACTTGCTGAGTCTCAAACCTAGAGTCTGAAGTTTGGAGTCCAAAAAGTGTCTTTGTTATTCCTTATTGTTTTCCCGAACACACTTTCTAAAGAAGTCTGCTAGCGCTTGGAAAACTGTTTCAGGTTCAAATCCAGCCGATGTACTCTTAATATTCACTGCAACTTTAGAATTTAAGGGCACCAATGAACCTGTAACTAGAGTTAAGTTCAAATCCGAAAACCCTAAAATTCTGGCTTTTGACTCTGCTGGCAGATCGGCAATTTGCTCTGCTAAAATCACTTCTTTTTGTTGTGGCGTTAAGCCATTTAGCAACCTGCGAATCTCATCTGCTGTCGCAAAAAACATCTTTGTAATCTCCGTATCAAGCCTCTTAACAATCATTGTCAACGATCATACAACTAGGATGTTACTTGCTTGATCGGAAAAAATACGAGAGTTTTTCTACTTTCAACCTATTGACACCATAACAAGTCTATTTTGTCAACCGCGATCCTCTCGATATGAGCGAGTAAAATAGGGGCGCGATTAGACTGCGATCGCTGAATCGAATTCGTTGGAGACGTTCGCACTCTTGGTACGCGACTTCGATTTCCACCGACGACCCATAGCCATCATTGCCATCTCCATCTCATCATCTGAGGCATTCTCAATCATTTCTATCAACTTCTCACCCGAGTTGGTCTTTTTTTCAGATAAAGGTTCCTCTGCCAGCAGCAGGCAAAAGTAGCGGCGAGAACCGGGTGCTATTTCGTTTATTGCGTTTAGCATATCTTCTAAAGTGGTGTGAGAGACAGCGCCGCCTTTACCATTACGAAATTGTGAAATGTGAGATGGACTGATCCCCATCTTCTTAGATAAAACTGCTCCTGTGATTCCGTACCTTTTTAAAGTCTCGTCAAAACTTTTACTTATATTCATCTTGACTTTTGCTGCTAATTCACTAATAATAAATTACAGTTCACTATCAGTGAAGTCAAGACTTCGCTGTAAGAACCCCAAGCATCTATTATGAATTGTTGCACACCTTGATAGGTCTTGCCTATCCGTGCATGTACTGCGTTGAAATCTGCAAATAAAACAGTCCCAGCAAGTTTTAGACCTGCTAGGACCTCATTACCTTACTTACATCATATGACAAATCAGAAGAGAATAGAAGCGTCAAATGACGTAAATTTTGGCGTAGCTGATGTATCCGCTGCAACAAGAGGAGAGGTGTAGCCATGATACCTAAGCCTCAAAGAGATGACAAGGGAAAGGTACAAGGTGAGTTTTACCCTCTCCAAAAACCAGAACTTATTGCTCTCGAGCGCAAGTCAAAGCTAATCAACAACGCAGCTTTTGTTCACCTAGCTCTCAGGTATGAAAACCCCTATTGCAATCGCCCTATTACGGTCGTTCCTTCATTGTTTGCATTGCGTTGGCAGATTCCAGAAAGTAGTGGCGACCAGGCGATCGCCAAGCTTAAAGCTGCTGGACTATTACCAAAGTGGATTACCCTGAGCAAATTAGAGTACAGCGATACCGAGCGGTGGATACGTGACCGACTTAAAGCTGAACTGGGTGGTCAAGTCGAGGTAACAACTGCTGTGGGTCGTATAGACAAGCTCACCAGTTCTGAAGTTATTGAAATTAAGAACATTGATAACTGGAAGGAAGCGCTTGGAAAGATTCTGGCTTACGCTGCTTTTTTCCCAGAACAGGGTAAACGTATTCACTTATTTGGAAAGCAGGACTTGTCAAAATTGGCACTTGCTCAAGCCACCTGCTCAGAATTTGGCATTACTGTCACGAGTAAGGAGGTACAGTGATGACATATGAACGACCTTATCACTGTCTCTCACTTGACGAGTGGATAACAGTTACATCTGTCCTCACCTATAGCGAAGTTAAGGTTTTCTACTATCTACTGGCTTCTAATCCGATGGGCGATCGTCAGATTGATTGCCGTATCAGAACAATAGCAAAAGCACTTAGTATCAGCACAGGGGCGGTTTCAACAGCTTTAAAGCAGTTAGAGGCGAAAAAGCTAATTGAGTCAGTAGAAATCGTTGAAGCAAGAATTACTATCAAGCCAAAACTGATATCGGTGCAGGCACAAAAATACAAAGACAAGGCTGATAAGGCTAAGAAGACTGTTCAGCCCACTGAAAATCTTGTTCAGCCCACT
>CAZZVG010001300.1:0-2263 GCA_964657295.1 Iningainema sp.
AGATAATGCCCCTACAGTGGGGATGCCTACCGTTTTTCGGACTCGTTTAGGCTTGAAGAGGGCTGGTTTCTCGCCACTACTACCGTTATTTAGTAATGGTGTAGAAATTGAGTCAAAAGCTTGTATTTCTTGCATAGTTACTCCATAGCTTGTTTATAGACGCACAACTCCGACACGGCGAATTGGCTAGATATCGCGTGGGGGATGGGGTTGAGCGTTTTTTGTTTATGCTACGATAGTAGCAATATATGCATGATGCGTCAAACGTTATTTCGTAGTAAAATGCTACCACTAGGCAAACAATACACTAATAGGAGAAAGTAGTAAGTTATGAGCAACTCACAGAATGTGACTATGAGTAAACGGATATCGGTTGTTCTGCCAGATGACGTAGGAGAGATTGTAGAAAAAATGGCTTCCGAAGAGATGCGCTCACTAAGTCAAATGGGAGCAATTTTAATAGCGGAAGCAGTGAGGGGAAGGACTACGGCTGAAAAAACCGAATCCCCCTCACCCAAAAAGAGTAAGGGGGCTGCATGAACACAAGCACTATTGATCCGCTTACGTTGCCATCACTGCCATTGGCTGAGCGATCACAGTTACCCAATTGCCCAGCGATTTATTTTGTTTTAGCTGAAGAACGCATTCTGTATATAGGGAAAACTTCCAACCTCTCTCAAAGGTGGATCGCTCATCACCGATTTAGCCAAGTTGCTGCAAGAGGAAACTCAGTAAAGATAGCGTGGTTGGACATTAGCAATTGCACCTCGGATCTGCTTACTGAGATAGAAAGCGCTTTAATTGAGCATTTCAGCCCTGAGTTAAATCGAACGAGGTACGAAAAGAAACCTACAGTAAACGGAATCAAAACTCAAAATATTAATTTTACGTGTGAATCTGAGGATAAAGAATATTTAAGGGAATGGGCAGCAAGGGAAGGTAGAACCTTGAGCAATTTAGTGGAGCGAATTATCAAAGAGGCAATTGTCAAAGATGAGCAAAGACAAAAATCCCCCTCACCCAAAAAAAGCAAGGGAGCAGCATGACCAACACACCACCAGAAGACTTAGCAAGAAGAGTAAATCTCGTGGAAGCTAGACTCGATAACTTGGTTGATATTGCCCGAAGTTTAGTTCAGAATGCTGAAATCGAACAGCAAAATATTGCTGAACTGAGAGAGCAAACTACTAGAAACGCCAACGCCATCGAAAGATTAACGGCAACTACCGAGCGCTTAGCAGCAGAAGCAGCACAAGACCGCCAGCAAGCCGCCATTGAGCGCCAAGAGTTCAACAGGCGGATAGATCAGCAACAACGCTCGATACAGCAGATTTTGGAATACTTGCGAGATCGCAACGGTGGCAGTAGTCCGCCAAACTAGTGGCACTCAGCTTGAGTACTTGAAATTACGCATTCTCATCAGTTTTTTTTCGCACAGTATTGTTATATACTCACAAAAAAAAGAGCTAGCAAACTTCCAGTCCGGCTAACCCAAAAAACCTTAATTATTTAAAACTTTGATTTAATCGTACCACGCATACCTCTATCTTGGTACGAGATGGGTTCCCGAGATTTGGAGTGGCTCTTTCCCTCAAAATGGAGTTGAAAGAAATGAACACAACCACCCAATCACAGCCTATTACGACCGATACTACTCTTGAACCCAGTACAAAAGCCTCCAAGCTGCCTCAACGAAGAAATGTCTTGACCGAACAGCATTGGGAATCATTTGATATACGCAACTTCAGCGACCGACTGGAACCAGCTAAGGGAAAGAACAAGTACTTTTGCCCAGTTTGTAAGGGGAATGACCTTTCAATTAAGCCGGACACTGGGAAGTACCAATGCTTTCATGGCTGCGAGTGTAGGGACATTAGGGAAGCGATCGCGCCTTGGGCGGAAAAAAGGAGAAGTCAGCCTCATCCCCGGAGAGTATTACCTAAATGCGGTAGAAAGCCAGAGCCAGAGCCAGTATTGCTGCCAGATGGAGAATTGATTATAGCACGTCTCCCGGAGATTCCTCTAGATATTCCTCAGCCAATGAAGCCGCAATTCACACCGACTAAAAGAGTGAAGGAAGATTTGCTGAATAAAGGCGTGAAAGAGGAGAAGCTAAAAGAAATTACAATAACTACATACGATTACGGCTCAGACAGGAAGGCTCACAGATACCAGGCTCCTGCTGATAATTCCAAGGGATATGAGAAGACCTTCGCTATTAGCAGAACTGATGCAACGGGTAAAACCCAGTGGAATAAGGGCA
>CAZZVG010001301.1:0-2263 GCA_964657295.1 Iningainema sp.
GATGCCGGAATCTTTGCTTGGCAAATTCAGTTAACTGTACCGATGGGAAATGCAGCGGATAATAGCGAGATCCTGCTGCAACCTCATGAACTTCTGGATGTGTACCCAATGATTGCCCGTGTTGCCCAACGAGCAAAGCTTGAAGGAGTGCAGGTTCAGGCAGGAAATAATATCGGCTACTATGGTCCCTACGAAAGAATGTTGCGAGGAGGTGATACTTGGTCGTTTTGGCAGGGATGTACCGCTGGATTGTCTGCTTTGGGTATTGAAGCCGATGGTGCCATCAAAGGTTGTCCGTCATTACCTACCTCTGCCTACACAGGAGGTAATATCCGCGATCATTCACTGCGGACAATCATTGAAGAAACAGAAGAATTGCGGTTTAATCTAGGGGCTGGTACTCCCCAAGGAACAGACCACATGTGGGGTTTCTGCAAGAGTTGTGAATTTGCAGAACTCTGCCGGGGTGGATGCAGTTGGACGGCTCATGTTTTCTTCGATAAGAGAGGTAACAATCCTTACTGTCATCATCGTGCCCTGACTCAAGCAAAACGCGGTGTTCGCGAGCGAGTGTTTCTCAAGCATCGGGCAGAAGGAATTCCTTTTGATAATGGTGAGTTCGGTTTGATTGAAGAACCAATGAATGCTCCTTGGCCAGAAAACGATCCACTGCACTTTAGCGCTGATCGCATTCAATGGTCAGAAAGTTGGCTTGAAGATCGCTTCCAGCTGTCAGCAGTAAGTACTCAGCAGTTAGCTATGAGTCCTAGTTAAGAGTAGTTAGACGCGTAGAAACCGATTTTCTGAACTAACCTACTCGTCTACATCTGCTCATCGTGCCGTTATCTTATTAGAGTTGGGCAGGTGTATCTAAATGCTGACTAAGCTATAAGTATACTATTACTATGAATGAAATGTCTATGGATTCTAACAGTCAAGAAAATTCAGCGATCGCTAACGACAATCCTGAAATAGATTATCCAGTTCGCTTATTACCTCGCTCAGCTTGGAACAGTCACTTAGCTTATTTGAGAATTATGTTTAGAGCAAAGAAGGCTTTAGAACGTATTGAGAAAGAAGCTGGAATAGTCAAACCACCCCGATATGAATAACGTAGATGTATCAATTCATTTAATTTTTTGATACATTTACTTCGGGGCTACCAGACATCCCGATCTTTTTAAGTGTATTAAATTAAACATGAAAACACTGTTAATCACAGGTTCTAGCGGCTTTTTAGGATGGCATCTTTGCCAATTAGCAAAGCAAGAATGGAAAATTTATGGAACGTACTTTTCCCATGATTTAGAAATTCCTGGCATAAATATGCTAAAAGTTAACTTGACAAATTTTCAAGAACTTAAACAGATATTTAGTGAAATCCAACCAGCAGCCGTTATTCATACAGCAGCACTATCTCAACCCAATTTCTGTCAAACTCACTCAGATGAATCACACGCAATTAATGTAACAGCATCCAGCAATATTGCTGGATTTTGTGCAGATTATTCTATTCCTTGCGTTTTTACATCAACTGATTTAGTTTTTGATGGCTTAAATGCTCCCTACAAGGAAACAGATCCCGTATGTCCTGTCAACATTTACGGAGAGCAAAAAGTGATGGCTGAGGAAGGTATGCTAGAACGTTACCCTTTAACCGCTGTCTGTCGGATGCCATTGATGTTTGGCATGGCAACACCCACAGCCACAAGCTTTATACAGTCATTCATTCAAACATTAAAAGAGGGAAAACAGTTAAATTTATTTATAGACGAATTTCGCACTCCAGTTAGTGGAAAAACTGCGGCAAAAGGACTTTTATTAGCGTTAGAAAAAGTGAACGGACTAATTCATCTGGGTGGAAAAGAGCGGATATCGCGTTATGATTTTGGTCGGTTATTAGTGGAAGTTTTTCAACTCCCTGCTAATCAACTTCACGCTTGCCGACAACAAGATGTGAAAATGGCAGCGCCTCGATCCCCTGATGTTTCTTTAAATAGTTCTAAGGCTTTTGCTTTGGGCTATCAACCTTTATCCCTACTAGAAGAACTAGTAGGTTGTGCTAACGCAGTCTAATCAGATCGCTTACCAGTATTATATATTCCCAGAAACTCCACTTTTATTTATATGCTATTGATGCACAACATAAAGTTTACCACTAACCGCAAAGCGGTATAGTGGCTTGTTGACTCACTCTTTACTTATGCTAAGAACGCACCCTACTCCTACTAATTTGAATAAGCCTCCATTGGCAGACAAGAGC
>CAZZVG010001302.1:0-2260 GCA_964657295.1 Iningainema sp.
TCGGAAAAGAAGATCAAGAGGAGCTTCGCAACTTGTGTTCCCGCCTCGATAAAAAAGGTGTCAAATGGATGCTGTCGAACTCATCTGCACCGTTGATTCTGGATCTTTATCAGGAATACAACGTCGAGACTATCAGTGCTTCGCGGGCTATTAACTCCAAAGGTTCGTTACGAGGAAAGGTGAAAGAAGTGATCGTCAGAAACTATGCGTGAAGGAAGAAAGGACGATCCTACTCAGGGAGGACTTGCGAACAAGTCAGGAAGAGTGCTTGAGGCGACAGTTGTCTCTCTCTTTGAGCAACATGAATTCCAAGTAATTTCTTACCGAGCTTGGGTGAAAGCGCCACATCTTTACGGTGAAGAACTTCTTCTTCGAGATGCTCCGTACATTTCTATTTACGGACACAACGCAAAAACAGAGTTTCTTGTTCAATCAAAAAGACTTTCTCTCATCGTCCGTATCGAGTGCAAGTGGCAACAGGTTTTCGGATCGGTTGACGAGAAATTCCCTTATTTATACCTGAATTGTATTTTCGCCATGCCCGAGGACTTCATCATCATTGTTGTAGACGGGGGAGGTGCAAAACCATCAGCGGTATTATGGCTCAAGAATGCAGCGGCTACTCGTCAACTTATTCCAGCAGATAAAGGTGGGAAGAAGGTAGTCGTTTTTACCTTGGCTGAGTTTATGGCGTGGGCTAACCGGGCTTTACGGTAGCTACCATACATCCCTCGTAGCAAGTCATTGTTGCTCATTTCCCTGATAACTGCGGCAGGTGAGAGCAACACTATCTTAAGATTGACTTACTGGGCTAAAAAGGTAAATACTATGATTAACGAATTATATAATAAAGGGTTGGAAAAATCTCGGCAAAAAGACTACGCTGGAGCAATTGAGGAATTTACTCTTGCTTTGCAGATCTCACCTGATTTTGCTGAGGCTTACTTTCAACGAGGTTTGGCGTACTATGACTTAGGAGAAATTCTCCAAGCAGTTTCAGATTACACAGAAGCTCTGAAGCTTAATTCTCAGAGTGTAGAAGCTTATTACTGTCGTGCTTTGGCAAGAGTCGTACTGAAAAATCTGCCTGGGGCGCTGGCTGATGTGGATTGTGCTATTCGCTACAATTCCAATCATGCTGGAGCTTACAGTCTGCGAGGTACGGTGCGGCGCAAACAAGGGGATATTCACGGTGCGATCGCTAACTTTAAAAAAGCAGCAGAATTATACCTAGAACAAAAGGATAAGGCAAATTGTCAACGCTTGTTGGAAAGCATTAAACAACTTCAACCAAAAGAGAAACCGATTGTTCCAGAACCAAGTTACATACAAACACCAATTTTAACAGAAAAGGAGTACTTTACCCAGTTAATCCAAAAAGCGGAACAAGGAAACGTTCGCGAGGCGATTGAGGGGTTAAACTGGGCTTTACAAGTCGATCCGCAGGATGCCCAAGCTTTTTGCTATCGGGGAGTTGTGCGTTGCAAACAGGGAAATTATCGGGATGCGATTTCAGACTTCAACCAAGCACTGCGACTCAATTTTCAAGATGTCATTGTCTATCGCAACCGAGGAAAGGCGCGTTTTCAGTTGGGCGATCAAACCGGGGCACTGGCTGATTTTAACTCTGCACTCGAGATGCAACCTCAGGATGTGCTGCTTTATGTTGCCAGAGGAAATGTCCATCGGGCAGTAGGTAATTATTACGGTGCGATTAAAGATTATACCCAAGCGCTGCAAATCAACTCCGATGATGCCCAAGCTTACTACAATCGCGGTATTGCCTACACTTGCTTAGAAGAAATGAAATCCGCCATCGACGATTATCAGCGTGCAGCAAGTCTATTTTGTGAGAAAGAAGACTGGGGAAATTACCAACAAGTCTTAGATAGTTTGAAAAAAGTCTCCTCACATTCAGAAAGAAAAACGGCACCTGAGTTGCTGCGTCAGCGTTTATTGCGACTGGTTGGCGGATATTGGGAAATTGCCCAACGACTCATTGAACAGGCGAAAAACCTCCAGCCTGGGATGTCTGAGGAGTGGTATGTAGAAAAAGTCATTCACGATTTGGAACGCGATCGCTAGTTTTTCAATAATTATTTTACCTGCTTCACGTTCCTTAATATCTATGCTGGGATCTGAATTTTCTCACTACCCGCAAGCCCAAAGGTATCGTGAATCGCATGTATTGCCTTAACACCTTCGGCTTGTGCCACGACACAGCTAATTTTGATTTCTGAGGTGGCAATCATTTGAATAT
>CAZZVG010001303.1:0-2252 GCA_964657295.1 Iningainema sp.
CTTGCTTATCGTTGCGTAAATCAATGCCTTCGTTACGCTGAAATTCTTCGGCAATACGATCAACAATCTTTTTATCGAAGTCGTCGCCGCCTAAATGAGTATCCCCACTCGTAGCTTTGACTTCAAACACGCCTTCTCCCACTTCTAGAATTGAAACATCGAACGTACCGCCCCCTAAGTCGAACACGAGAATGGTTTCGTTGCCCTTTTTGTTCAAACCATAGGCAAGCGCTGCTGCTGTCGGTTCGTTAATGATGCGGAGCACCTCTAGCCCTGCAATTTTGCCTGCATCCTTGGTCGCTTGACGTTGCGAATCGTTGAAGTAAGCAGGCACGGTAATTACTGCTTGCGTAATGGGTTCTCCCAAGTATTTGCTGGCATCGTCCGTAAGTTTCCGCAGGACTTGAGAAGAAATTTCTTCAGGCGCGAACTGTTTTTTGAGCGCCAGACAATCGATCTTGACGTTTCCATTGCGATCGCTCCCGACTTTGTAAGAAACTTCACTTGCTTCGTGAGTGACTTCATCGTATTTGCGCCCAATAAATCGTTTCACTGAGTAGAACGTGTTCTCTGGATTCATTACCGCCTGTCGTCGAGCAATTTGACCAACCAAGCGATCGCCCGTTTTTGTATAAGCAACCACAGAAGGCGTGATGCGTTGTCCTTCTGCATTGGCAATCACGATCGGTTGTCCACCTTCGATAATTGCAATGCAAGAGTTAGTCGTCCCTAAATCAATTCCAACTACTTTTGCCATAATATTCAATTCCTAAATCAGATTTTGATGTACTAATCCTGGTTCTGAAGAAGCTTTGGAGAGAAAATTGATCAACCCGCCACCGACAGTTGACTCACCGATTCTGGAACGAGAACGGTATCAATAATATGAATAACTCCGTTATCGGCTTTGATATCGGGTTCTACAACCTTGGCATCATTCACTTTAATCCCGTCCGAGGTATTGATCGTCAGCATTGAACCTTCCACAGTTGGGGCTGAACTCAAGGCATCCGGATCGGTAGATAGAATGCGCTTGGCAATCACATGATAGGTCAAGAGCTTTTCTAACTCAGGCGGATTGTCGAGAAAAAATCCCATCGTTCCCGAAGGCAGCTTAGAAAATGCTTCATCGGTCGGAGCAAAGAGCGTAATGGCAGCAGGTTCCATTAGTCCCTGCAATAAGCTCGCTCGATTAATAGCTTCAACTAAGGTTGTAAATCGACCGTCATTCACGAGTGTATCTACAATGTCATACATGAGTGATATTCCTTAAAATACTAGGTCTTTTTTTGATGCAATCAGTTCAGTGTTGGATATTTAAAACCAATTGAGTCGCTATAGCAATCCACTCTCCTAAGCATCAGGCTTGTGAGTTTGTCAGCGTCCAGGATTTTTATTCCACAATTTAACTTGATTGCAAAGATAGACAGTGATGTTATCTTCAACTTCGGCTGTCTATAGCTGCTTGGCTGTGGGGCTTACAAAACTTAACCGTTTCGACTAGGATTAAGTCTATAGCCATGTATAGAAATTAACAGAGAAAGCTGTGTCCCTATTTCTGGGTTAAATCTTGGCTAATTGCAGAAACAGAGGATGTTGATCGCCTCCGGTGCTATAGCAATTTTAATCTTTACTGTACACAATACTACCAAAAACTAGCCCGCTCACATCTATACCCTAAGGTACATATGTTGCGCTGAAACATACAATTATATTCGCAAATGGACCAGAATTAGAAAAACGTTGCCGTTGCTGCAGTTGGCGATCGGGTGTGAATTGTATAAGTTCTACTAAAACATTCACTAGGTAGAGATTATATTGGGTAACTTTTGTAAACATTCATCTGAGCTTTGCCCGATACTCATCGAATTCTTGTTTCTCAGCAGCAAGTCATAGGTGTGAATTCCGTCGTGCTAAGGCTTGAATCTCAGTTCGCAGTGCGGTAATTTCGACTTGCAGGGCTTGAATTGATTTTGCACTCGCTAGTTCGGCTTCATCGTTCTCCGCATCCTGATCAATAAAGAATGTTGCCAGGGTTGCTGTCACATAACCACATACCGCAAACGCATACAGCGCTAGTAAAAAGCATAGTACCCGCCCTTCTGGCGTTTTCGGAAAGTAATCAGATCCCATCGTAGTCATCACCATTGCCGTCCACCACAGCGCAGTGCCATAGTCGGTGATACCAGTGCCATCAGAAAGTTGGCCTTCAAACGCATAAATTCCCGCCGCTCCAATTAGGGTGACGATCA
>CAZZVG010001304.1:0-2244 GCA_964657295.1 Iningainema sp.
ATATAAAAAATCGATTGTAATATATACAGAGTAAGGGTTAAAACTCATTTGAACCCTCGAAAAATCTCCTGCTTATTGAGAAATATCAAAAATTCTCAATATCTTTGGCTTGTTGATAATAACAGCCAAGCGGGTTGTTTTCGCCCATAACTTTGCCGGATATGCATTTGAAGTCATTTTCTTACGTCGAACTCAGGTTGAAGCAGGTGGTTTTAAACCAGAATCCTAGAAATATATCGACTATGCGCTACTAGTGCGTGTTTCAAACTTGTTATATCCTATATAAAATTGCCTAAAAAGATAAATCATGCCAATAATTCGGATCCTTCATGTAGCAGGGTCTCCATCCAGTGATTTTTACTGTGAATTATCACGCAATTACGCCCTAAGCACCCTGATAGCTGCAGCAGATCCATCGCGCTATGAATTTCTGATTGCATATATCACACCTGATCGCCAGTGGCGATTTCCTTCCTCTCTCAGTCCTGAAGATATTGCTGTCGCTAAACCGCTTTCGCTGTTAGAAGCCATACAGTTTATAACAGAGCAAAACATTGACCTTATGTTGCCACAAATGTTTTGTATCCCTGGAATGACTGAGTACCGCGCACTATTTGACCTGCTAAAGATCCCTTACGTAGGCAATACTCCGGATCTCATGGCAATCACGGCCCACAAAGGCAAAACTAAAGCAATTGTTGCAGCTTCCGGGGTCAAAGTTCCGTCTGGAGAACTGCTCCGCAAAGGAGACGTTCCGACAATTATACCTCCAGCAGTTATTAAACCCGCAAATGCCGACAACTCTTTAGGCGTGACTTTAGTTAAAGAAGTTGCTGACTATGATGCTGCCCTGAAGAAAGCATTTGAATTTTCAGATGAAGTCATCGTGGAAACATTCATTGAAGCCGGTCGCGAAGTCAGATGCGGTGCCATTGTTAAAGATGGGGAACTCATCTGTCTACCCATGGAAGAGTATCAGATAGACCCCCACGATAGACCCATCCGCAGCTATACTGACAAATTCAAGATACCCATTGAGGGCGACGTGAATTTAACTTCTAAAAATTATGTTCCAGGTTGGATTGTAGATATTAATGACCCGATTACCCAAAAGGTTCACCAAGTGGTGAAGAAGTGTCATTTGGCTTTGGGCTGTCGCCATTATAGTTTATTTGACTTCCGGATCGACCCACAAGGACAACCTTGGTTCTTAGAAGCCGGGTTGTATTGTACTTTTGACAAGAACGCGGTGATTTCCTATACGGCGAACGCAGCGGGAATTCCTTTAGATGAGCTATTTATGATGGTCGTCAATCAAGCGTTGGGCAAGTCATAACGGAGTTACGGTACATCAAGTACGCGGAATCACCACAAGAGACTATAAACTAGTCCTGACTTCATCGTGATCGCAACTCTCAACTGAAGAACCTTGATTCTGGGCGTAGTGTACCTACAAAACGCTTGCAGCGTTAATCCATACTTTCAAGGGTCTATAATATGATACAAGAAAAATCTAGACAAGGGCGTGTTTACGCGGTGTTTCAAAATTTGGGGGCGCTGGCATTACTGGCGATCGCATTTCCTTTTAACTGCACCGTTGTACTCGCATCGCTGCTGTGGAATTTTGTCAGCCGAGGCTTCAAGAAGCAGGTGGTTTTGAACGAAAATCCTAAAAATATCTTGATCGGTGGTGGTAGAATGACGAAAACTCTTCAGCTGGCGCGATCATTTCACGCTGCTGGGCATCGAGTTATTTTATTTGATCTCGACAAATACTGGTTCAGTGGTTATCGATTTTCTAACTCTGTGGCTGCCTTTTACACAGTTCCTGACTCGCACGAAGATTTAGAAGCCTATACTCAAGCCGTGCGGGCGATCGCCAAAAAAGAAAACATCGACTTTTTTGTACCCGTAGGCATTTTCGCAGCCAGCTACTTTGACTCCCAGCGCAAACCAGTGTTATCAGGCTGTTGTGAGACTTTCCACTTCGATGCTGATACAATGAAAATGCTGGATAACAAGTTTACCTTTGCTGAAATCGCACGCTCACTCTCGCTATCTGTCGCGAAAACCTTCTTAATTACAGATCCCGAACAAGTTCTTAAATTCGACTTTGCTAACGAAAAGCGCAAGTACATTCTCAAAAGTATTGTCTATGACTCGGTTTTACGCTTAGATCTGACTAAGCTACCAATGGAGTCTCCCGAAAAAATGGCGCTTCATGTTAAAAGTAAGCCAATTAGT
>CAZZVG010001305.1:0-2240 GCA_964657295.1 Iningainema sp.
GGGGGGGAAGTTGTTCTCTCACTCACAAACTCCTCACATTCTTTTCAACTACAGGGCTACGTGGAGTTGGAAAATATCAGCTTTGGCTACAGCCGCTTGAACAATGCTTTGATAGAAAACTTTAGCTTAACTTTGAAACCGGGGCAACGAGTGGCAATAGTCGGAGGTAGTGGTTCTGGCAAGTCTACAATAGCCAAGCTAATTTGTGGTCTTTATGAACCTTGGGTGGGGGAAATTTACTTTGATGGCGTACCCAGAACCCAGATTAAGAGATCCGTTCTGGCAAACTCTTTGGCAATGGTGGAACAAGATATCTTTCTTTTTGCTGGGACAATTCGCGAAAATCTTACCCTATGGGATTCGACAGTGCCACAAGCCGATTTAGTTCAAGCTTGCCGCGATGCCGCTATTCATGATTTGATAGTATCTCTGCCTGGTGGATACGATGCTGTGCTAATTGAAGGGGGCATGAACATGAGTGGTGGACAGCGCCAACGCCTAGAAATTGCTCGTGCTTTGGTGAGGAATCCCTCAGTTTTGGTAATGGATGAGGCAACAAGTGCGTTAGATGCTCAAACAGAACTCATCATTGATCAGAACTTACGGCAGCGCGGTTGCTCTTGCATTGTCGTCGCTCACCGACTGAGTACGATTCGCGATTGCGATGAAATTATTGTGCTGGAGCAAGGAAAAGTCGTACAGCGAGGTACTCATGAAGAGTTGTGGCAGTCAGGGGGTAAATATGCCAACTTGCTCCGTACTGAAGAATGATTAGATTGCTGCGCCCAAGGAAGGACGATTTTCGACAATTACCTCTAGTTGACACCTAGCAATACTACGTAGGTTTTAGAAAATTGTTGGTTGGGTTGAGCGTCTTCGTTGCCCAACAAATACTGATAAATGTTGGGTGATACCATTTCACGAAAATCTTGATACTATTCGCTCAAGAACTGCATCCCCTGCTCCCTCTGCTCAAGAACTGCTTGCCTAAATGTATCAACTTTAAAGTGAAACGGTATGAGGCTCCTCAAACGCCAGTCGCCTACTGAGGGAAAGCCGTCATTCGCGCTGGCTCCCCAACGTACATTAACTTAAGTTTTTAGCGAGTATTAGCCTACAACGGCACGATCACACTCTGCGCCGTGCCGCTCAATTCAATGCTACGCCATGTCGAAGGACGATGTGGAATAGAATTTGGTCCGCTAAATGTTTCATAAATGCCAATGGTATGGAACTGTGCCGTCTGGCCTTGTTCGACGTTGATGGAAGGAAGAAAAAAGCCAAAGCGCTCACCACCCGTATCGATAGTGCGAACTAAAGAGACGGACACCAGCCTTCCAAGACCAGTATCTTCGGACACGATCTCATCTGGCTTAAAACTTAAGTGGGAGGCTCCTGCTTTATACACTAGTGCGGGAAAAGAGGGATTGGCACCGATGGTGTAGTCGATCTCAACGCCTGAACCCTTCAACACGAATTTGTTTGCTGACATTGTTTTACTCCAAATTTTTTCAATAGCCGTACACTCAGGGGAAATGCAAGTTCAAAAAATGGTTGAAAATTTTTGATTTGTGTATTAGACTGAGTGATCTGCCATGAATAAGCTTCATGGTTGTGTTCTTTCATAGATGTCAGCAAAATCAACTTATGCAGTCCTGCTAATTAAACCGCTGAAACCTATATAGATTGAGATTTTCCAGTCATCAATACTAAAAAATATAACGCATAGCAGCAATTTTAAAATGGGTTCGCGATCGCTCTTTGTTGGAGCCTTTGTTTGAGTTGGGCTTCGTATAGAGATGCAGGGGAAAGCTGCCCCTTTTCGCCTTCGCCTTCCACGTTGCCAATGACACCTGAGAATTTGAATTTTTTCTGCACCTTACCTGTGGAAGACACCGCGTAGTTCTGCGCCGTTGGTGGTTTCTGCACAGTTATTGTACCGTTATAGTTCCAAATAGTTGAGTGTGCTGCCGCCCAACCGTGACCGCTGCCATAATTGCCACGATTAATCAGACCGATGTGGCCAGTATCAGGACTGTTCTCGTCAATACTATCGAAGAGCATGGCTTGAGTCCAGAGTCGGTGTCCTTCACTCTCAGAGGTATCTCCGGAGTTAGAGCCTAAGCCTTTCGATTTGCACTTGTGGAAGACAATCCCGGAAGCGCTACTCTTACCATTAGAGATAAAGTTATGCCGTCCGTTCGTCGCCTCACAGTTCTGAAATAATATGAGTTGACTGT
>CAZZVG010001306.1:0-2239 GCA_964657295.1 Iningainema sp.
CATCCCCAGAAAGTAAATGTTGCAAGCTATCAATCCAGGCATCGTTAATTGAATAATTTTCTCCTAGTTGTTCTTGTCCCCAAATAAGATAAGTCAGCACAATTCTTAATTCCAACTTCTGCTCACGATCTAAGTTTTCAAGTTGATGACCGAACTGTTCACAAAGCTTGTCCAATTGTTCGTTTGAAGTGTAGAACTGTATTGGTTTCATGGTAAAATTCTCAATGTCCTATCGTTTTGCGGCGGTAGATGCATTCTCTCTGGGAGCGACCGTATGTTTGTCACGCAGTGCGGTCGTTTTCCTCATCTTCTTCTTTAAGCGCTTTTTCAATTGCTTTACGTAGCCACCAAGTAGGTTCAAATCCCTGTCTAGCCGCTAGATTACGAATCTCTACAACCAGTGAGCGGGGAACATTGTAATTAAGCCGAGGCGGTTTGTTGGATTGTGTCTGCATCGTTAATTATTTCCTTAGCGTGGAGTTGTAAAATATTGGATTGATGAGACGAGGCAGTGATGTAATCCAGCACTCCTTTTACAGCAATCAAACCTAAATCATCAGGGAATATTAGATTACTTTTCTCTCCACCAGACTCAAGAATGCGCTTCTCAACAATTCCTCGAACTGGGGCTATTTGAAACCCACCACCACAAAAGATTATTGGTGAGTGACGAGAAATTGTAGTTAAATCTTCCAACGCAAAAGAAGCAGGACTTTCTCTCAACCACTGGTTTATCGCGTAGGTAATCTCATTACTGACATCGGTTTTAGTGACTGGAGTTTAGACTAAACCATGAAAAAGGACCCAGCACGGCTGAGTTAATAACAGACTTGCCAAAAGTATGAACAAGCTTTGATATTAAACCGCAATAGATGGTTCTTTGCGTGGTTTTGTTGCTTGTTTTTTAACAGTAGGATATCGGTTTTTACGGGTACGAGGCTTTCCCGGTTCCCAGCCTGGTGACTTTCCGCGAGGTTTGGGTAGAGTGGCTGGTGTACCAATCGCCGCTAAAACTCCGCCCATAGCTTGAGCGACTCTTCCAGGGGTCAATTTATCAAGGGATTTCTGCCAGGGTAAAGGGTTATCAGCAACAATATCACGGGCTAACCACAACTCCCAAGTCATCAGAGGCATTAAGTCACTCCACCGTTCAAACTGCTTGGGAGTACTCAGTTTTGGAACAGTCCAGTGTAAGCGTTGCTTCAAAAAACGATACCAGTGGTCAATCGTAAAGCGACGCAAGTAAAGTCGCCAAACTTCCTCCAAAGATGGCATTTCTTCTCCTACCCAAGCCAACCACAAAGGTTTTGATACCCTCAGGTTACCTTGTGGATCGAGACGTTCAACCCTAATCAGTAACATCGGACGTGTTGCCGCTTTACGAAAATGTAAATTCTTCCAGAGGCTAACCCTGACCCGTTGTAGTTTTGGATCATCCAATTCTAAAACAGATGCTGCATGACTCCATGTTGCGGGTTCATTAAGTTTGAATTGATCACCATGTTTCTTGGGGCGTCCCTTGCCAGAATAAGCCTCAGGCTCGCCCCATAAACACAGATTTGAACGCAATCGGACAAGAATATCCGCAGGAATATTGGCAGTCTTTAAGACAAAAGGTGCACAGCCATACTCGCTGTCCCAAACTGAAATTGGTCTGCTGGGCAAATGGTCACACACCTGTTTTAATTGCCAAGTTGCTTTCTCGATTGGATTTTCCCAACTGGTAATCCGCTCATGCCTCAAGGGCAGTGCCCAGCTGCCTGAATCCTCTGGTATCCAAGCAATTGTACTGTATCCTTGACCAACGGTAATAGGTTTATTTCCCGCTATCGATGTACCACTGTGCTCATAAGTCCTCTCTTGCAGTGTTACTGCATCAGGGCGAGACCAGTTTGTGTGGTCGCCTGCAAGCATTGGACGCCCCTCTACTGGCATCTGTTTGATATATAACTGCATCAATTTCTGTCGCTGTGGTCTACTATCTTGTAGTGCCTCGTAGATACTTGGCCACTTGCGTCTAAACACTGGTGATAAAGATAAGTCTGCCAAGGAGTAAACATTCCGGGTCAGCAATATGGCATCTGTTAATTCAAACGTCGCGTCTTTGGCTCTACCTAAATGTTTGTAAGCTACTTGACGAAACTCTTCAAGTCTGGCATGTTTCATGTTGGCAGGTGAGTAATGGTCAGTAGACCGAAAAGTTTGGCGATCGTCAAAAAATAGTAGCCTGTGATACAGT
>CAZZVG010001307.1:0-2237 GCA_964657295.1 Iningainema sp.
TAACTTACCACGAATTTTTTAGATCTTATCTAATATTACTCTAACAACTTCTCCTCTCCCTCTGCGTCTAAGGCATCTGCGCCCTCTTAGACGCAGTGATATCATGTCCGGTAGCATCTAGACTGGGCGGGATAATACTGTGAATGGATTGGTAAATGTATGCGCGAGTCTTCCCGTAGATCGTCTATAAGGTTTTCTTGTTGGAGTAAGCGCTACTATATTTGTTACTCATCCATACAAAATTCACTGCCTATCATCACCGCTACTAAAAAGCTGAGGTTTTTGGTGACAGTTCGTCCCACTGAGTAAAAGTACTTACTTAATTTAGTAGCGTCAATAAAAATAATTTTCACTAATGATTCTCCATGCTCATCTTGAAAAGTTTCAGTAAGCGATAATCTTGGCATAGCAAACGGAATAATGAGGATGACTCTTATTTATTCCGTTTTACTGCTATGCCACTACAAGTTAGGGCAATCGTTGTAAATTTTAGTTAAACTACAAGAAAGTTCAACGCACCAACTAAAAACACCAAGCCAATCCATACTACAGAACCAGCCCAAAGGAACTTTTTGGACTGATCCCAATTTTGCGGAGTTGCATAAGCCACTGGAACGCCTACTATCATGATAAAAGACAGGACGACCAAAGCTGTCAAAGAGAGTTGGAATATAATAGTCATTTTTTCTTCTCCTAAAACAACAAAATGCTAAAGATAGAATATCGTACAAGGCAAAGCTTACTGTTTCTACTTATTTGTACGGTATCAGAAATTTCTACATTTTAGTCCAAAATATCGATTTCTATCTCCTGTCTCCGAGCCTCCTGTACGGGCGGGTTTAACAAGACATGAGCTTTGACTCACAAGTTCTCTGAATTAAACCCGCCCCTACCCTATCTCCTAACTACTCTTTATGGATTTAATTCTTTGTCATACAACAGCGGATTTTGATGCACTAGGGGCGGCGGTAGGGCTAACACGCTTGCTACCTGGAAGTAAAATTGTGCTACCTAGCGGATCTCATCCGGCTGTCAAGGATTTTTTAGCATTGTACCGCGATGAGTATTCGCTGATGGAACGGCGTTCGGTGAATCCGGAAAACATTCGTTCTTTGGCGATAGTCGATATGCAACAACGCGATCGCCTAGGAAAAGCTGCTGAATGGTTAGATTTACCCAATCTAAAAGAGATTGTACTGTATGACCATCACTTAGAACAAGATGGAAATATTCCAGCGACGCAAGTCCATATTTCATCTGTGGGAGCAACCACAACTCTCATCGTCGAGCAATTACAACAGCAGCAAATTTCCCTCACGAACGCAGAAGCAACCGTGATGGCTTTGGGTATCCACGTTGATACTGGTTCTCTCACCTTTGAAGGTACGACACCACGGGATGCGCTTGCCTTGGCTTGGTTGATGCAACAAGGGGCAAGTTTAACTGTCATTACCCAGTATCTCGATCCTGGTTTGTCTCCTCAACTCCAGCAGCTCTTAAGCGAGGCGTTACAAAACTTACAATCTATAAATAGACATGGATACACGGTTGCCTGGGTTCAGTTGAAAACAGAGAGTTTTGTGCCGGGATTGTCAAGTCTTGCTGCACGGCTGATGGAGTTGACCGAAATTGATGCTTTACTGCTGGTAAGTCAACATTCTGTGGGTGATACCTCACGCTTGACAGTAATTGGGCGATCGCAAATCAAGAATATCGATTTTAACCAATTATTTCATCCTCTAGGCGGAGGCGGTCATTCCCAAGCAGCATCTTTGAGTTTGCGAGGAGTCGATTCTGAAGAAATATTACAACAACTCCTAGAAGCTCTAAAAGCCCAAATTCCCACTCCGCCCATTGCCAAAGATTTAATGTCCTCCCCAGTGCGCACGATCCGTAAAGAAACAACAATTGATGAAGCACGGCGAACTCTGTTGCGCTACAGACACTCTGGTTTATGTGTCGTCGATGAGTGCGGGCAACTGGTAGGTATTATTTCCCGTCGAGATATTGATACCGCCTTGCATCACGGCTTTGGTCATGCCCCTGTCAAAGGCTACATGTCAACGAATATCAAGACAATTACTCCAGACACCATACTACCAGCAATCGAGTCGCTGATGGTGACACACGACATTGGTCGCCTGCCAGTTTTAGAGAACAACCAGTTGCTGGGAATTGTCACCCGTACTGATGTGTTGCGGGAATTACATCAAGAAAGGGATGAAGACGAAGAGGGA
>CAZZVG010001308.1:0-2236 GCA_964657295.1 Iningainema sp.
CTCGTAACTCATAACTCTCTAATTTTATGACTCGACCCCTCACTCCCGCCAATCAAACTTCCGGACGCTTAAATTGGACATGGCAAGATGTCTTGCTAATTCTGGCTATCATTAGCTTAATCCTGGTAATTGTGAAAACAGCCTCCAATTTCAGTGGTGATTTCCACAGTAATTTAACAATTTCCACCAAAATCAGTGCGCTACCAGGATATACCGCCCAAACTCTGCTACGCATGGGACTGGCTTACTTTTTATCACTGGTGTTTACTCTGATTTATGCTTATGCTGCTTATCGTTACCGGCTGGCAGCGATTATTCTGATTCCCTTGTTAGATATTCTGCAATCAATTCCGGTGTTGTCATTTTTGCCAGGAGTCGTGCTGGCTCTGATTGCCTTATTTCCCGGTCAGCGGATTGGAGTAGAACTCGCTTCTGTGCTCCTGATTTTCACTGGTATGACTTGGAACATGACTTTTAGTTTTTATCAATCCCTCCGCAGTATTCCGGTTGAGTTGCTAGAAGCCGCTCAGATTTATCGGCTTAACCTCTGGCAGCGGTTTTGGACTTTGGAATTACCAGCAGGTGCCATTGGATTGGTGTGGAATAGTGTGATGTCGTTTGCAGGGGGTTGGTTTTTTTTAATTGCGATTGAATCATTTACTCTGGGAGATAAAGATTTTCGCTTACCAGGGTTAGGCTCTTTTTTAGGATCGGCAGCCAATCGGCAAGACTATAAAGCCTTATTCTGGGGCTTGGTGGTGTTGATTGGAGTCGTTGTGGCAATTGATTTTTTAGCGTGGCGACCCCTAATTGCTTGGGCAGAAAAGTTTAAGGTTGAGATGGTTGAGGCACAAAGTACACCCGGATCGTGGGTGTTGGATATTTTGCGGCGATCGCCAAGTTTGCGGATTATGAGCGATCGCCTAGTCCGGCCATTACAAACAGTCCTTGACTACGCATTAATTCGAGGGTTGCCCGTTCGCGCCCTACCCGTCAACACTCAAGGCAGATTTAAATTGCCCGAGTTGATTAATTGGGTGTTTATCACAGGCTTTGCAATCATTGTTCTTTGGGGTACTTGGGAAGCATTACTGTTGCTACGAGGATTGAAATGGACTGATTGGCAAGCTGTACTCAGTGGCGCTGTTTTCACTGCTTTAAGGGTGATTGCGGCATTGATCTTATCTCTACTGTGGACAGTGCCAGTTGGAGTGGCGATCGGCCGCAATCCCCTTTTGGCTCAGGTATTACAACCTATAGTACAAATTGCCGCTTCCGTACCCGCAACAGCTTTATTTCCAGTTTTGTTACTTTGGTTAACCCGTATTGCTGGCGGGTTAGAAATTGGTTCGGTAGCTTTGATGATGCTGGGGACGATGTGGTACATCCTATTTAACGTTATTGCCGGGGCACAGTCAATTCCTTCCGACTTACTCGAAGCAGCTTGGGTGTATAAGCTTTCTCGTTGGCAAAGATGGCGAACTTTGATTTTGCCAGGAATCTTCCCCTACCTAATTACAGGGATTATCACCGCAGTCGGTGGCGCTTGGAATGCCAGTATCGTCAGCGAGTATGTCACTTTTCAAGGAAAGGTGAACATTACACCCGGACTCGGTGCCACGATTTCTCATGCTACAGCTACAGGCAACTTCGCATTACTTCTCGCAGCAACAACGGTCATGTCCTTGTTAGTTGTCCTTACTAATCGTCTAGTTTGGCGTCCTCTCTATCGTTTAGCTCAAGAGAAATACCAACTACTGATTTAACACAATTGAGAGGATATTGTCCGGTTAAATACTTTTAGCTAGAATAATTAGTCCATCCAGAAGCCATAGATGGCTCATAAGTTCCAGTGACAGTTTTGCCATTCATTATCCAAACAGCGTCCTCACCCGTTTTCTGATTGCGCCAAAAGAAATCGCTCTTGCCATCGCCGTCAAAATCACCAATGGCAGGACTCCAAGATGTTTCTTGGGATGGCAGAAAACTTCCAGTCGCATTTGTACCATCCATGATCCAAGCAGCGTTCTCACCTGTGGTGTAATTCCGCCAGAAAATGTCGGTTTTGCCATCACCGTTCAAATCAGCAATTCTCGGAGTCCAAGATGTATCAAGTGAAGGCAGATTAGCCATAGTGGTGTTTGTGCCATTCATCAGCCAGACTTGGTTCTCACCCGTGTTTTGATTGCGCCACAAGAAATCGGTCTTGCCATCATTGTTAAAATCAGCAATGTTT
>CAZZVG010001309.1:0-788 GCA_964657295.1 Iningainema sp.
GTTTTTTTCTTAAATCTAACACAGCATGGAGCGGTGATCCCTGTTAAAACTGATGTATAATTGTGTGAGATTGTCAATTCCCAAAAACCGCGCCGCGTCAAAAACAAAGAAAGAGATTGTAATATTGACAGACGACGCATGGCGGCAATTGGTCTATGAGGACACTTGTTCTTAATTTGCTTTTACACGTTTCCTAAATGCTTGCCTAGTACTTGGGATCATCAAACAATAGATAATAATAGCACCAACAATGATTGTAATAATGGTTGACAAAAATTCTGTCTGGTTGCTGAACTTTCTATGAATTAATACCGATAATTGATAAAATAGTCCATAGCCAGTAAGAATTAACTCAATCATCCAAACCCAACGTTTGAAATTATATAGTTCATTAATAATCACTAACTTTATGAAAATAACTGATACCGTAAAAAATATAAAAAAATTTAGAGCGCTGTGATCATTTTGTAGCAGTTGATATAACTGTAAAACTCCTATTTTTCGTAGCCAACCAATTGCATTAGCGTTATGCCCAAACAAGATAGCTATAAGTCCAAGAAATTGAACGAGTATTACGCTCACTCCAAGTAATTCCAAAGTAATGACAATCTTTAATCCAATCGGACGTTGAAGTTTTATCATCAACTTTCTCCTTCTAATAAATTAATTTTTTACGTTGGTCAATGCATCTTGATTGATTATTCAATCAACTACTGATTTTTCAAGACTCCTTTACTTTATGGGTAAACAAGATCTGCGTCGATGAGGATAAGTTAAGGAAAGTTAGG
>CAZZVG010001309.1:798-2224 GCA_964657295.1 Iningainema sp.
TCTTTAAGTTGAATTTATAATAGTCAAAACCCATTAACTCACAGTCGGCACGAGCGTCAGGGCTGTACCCTACGGGAACGCCGTCGATGCGAACGCCCTTATCAACAGTGTGGTTCAATTAGGTGAAAACTGCTGTAAACAAGCAAATACAAGTTCAAAAATAGTAACATACATTTAGATTGAAACCCAAATACTCCCTGTCCATGAATTACTTAGTTATCTACGACGGAAATTGTCATCTCTGCGTAACTCTAGTACAAATGCTGGAAAACTTAGATGGGGGAAAGCTATTTTGCTACATACCAATGCAAGATGAGCCGAAACTGTCTGAGTTAAAAATTACACCTCAAGATTGTGAGTTAGGGATGATTTTGATTGATGCCAATACTCCCGAAAAACGTTGGCAAGGTACTGCAGCAGCTGAAGAAATAGGACGGTTATTACCGTCAGGTAGTGTGTTTGTTGAAGCTTACCGAGCATTGCCTGGGGTTAAGTGGGCAGGCGATCGCATTTACGAACAAATTCGTGATCACCGCTATACCCTTTTTGGTAAGCGTTCTAGTACTTACCAATCAGCATATTGTCCGGCTTGTGACAGGAGTTAAAACTTTTGATTCTCCCACTCTCCCCACTTTATGTAGTTGTTAAGTTGAACAACTCCAATATCTGCTGGCAAAAATATTTGAGTTTTTCCCCAATTTCCGGAGTTGGATGAACCTCACCAACAAAACTCCAGTTTTCCACAGTTGAAAGTCGCCACTGTTCGCCAAGATGGTTAAATCCAGCTATCTCCACACCAATCGCTCGACGCAAGTCGTTGATAGGATCTTGATAAAAGCGGATTTGAATCAAAATACTGCGGCTTTGCCAAGATTTGCTGATCCCAGGAAAGTGAAAGCCGATATCTATCGAATCGGGATCGACTAATTCCCTTGTTTCCGGATCATTTCGCCAAGGTTTGAGATCAGATCGAGCATCCGGAAACTCAAATTTAAACAAATTAACTACAGTAGCAATCTTGCTGGCGAATTCAAGGTTTGTTGCCATCTCAGCTGCGTTCATGAAAAGCACTCCTCCGCATGTGTCGGCTAATTTCAGATGTGGCGACAGAAAAACCGCCAGAAGGCGATGATTTTGGTGTATTAGCTTATCAACACCTGGTCAATTTAGCAACCATAAGATTTGTCATCGGCATTTGTCTTAAGTAATTGTACTTATTTTTTGGAGAAAGAAGCCGCAGCCACGCTTTTGTGAAAAATATTTGCTCGGGAGAGGGAATTTTCGGAAAAATCCCTTGCTCAGAACAACGATTTGATTACGAAGGCGATCTAAAATGACACTGTTAGTCGGTAAAAAAACAAGTTTAGCTTATGGCGCGTCAACGCACTATTTTGTCATTGATTATAGTATTGGTGGCAACATTCCT
>CAZZVG010001310.1:0-2224 GCA_964657295.1 Iningainema sp.
TTGTGGTTCATAGAGCGTGAAAACAGCTGTTATGAAGTCATTATTACTGTCAGAGCTATCAAACCATAAAACAGATAGAAACCAATTTTGCATATTTTAGAATTTTGGTCAATACGGAATTCCGAAAAACTTTAATACCATTTTTAGATAAAAATTCAAGCCAGTTTGGATTGACGCCAGAGGATTTTCAGATCGCTTGTAAATTGCTCAGAATCTTGCCCCATGACAATAATGACTGATAAAAGTCACCTCGTGGAGGTATTAATGAATTCAGAGCACCAATTACTAGAGGTTCAAGATCCAGATGGCAATCAGTATACTATCAGACTAGAGCAGCACTGCTTTACCGTAGGTCGAAGCAATGACAATGATATTGTACTCCCCAACCCTGATAAGACCATCTCGCGTCTGCATTGTGTCCTCGAACAACAGGCAAATTTCTGGTGGGTGGTAGATGAGTCCAGCGCTAACGGAACTTTTGTGCAGCAAAGTAATAGCGATACTCGCATCGATGTCCGTCAGGATGGTCGATTGCAACTTAACAATGGAGATATAATTCTCATTCTTGGCAAATTATTAGAACCAGATGAACCTATCTTTTGGAGGTTGACATTTCGAGATTCTGATGAAACTGGGAGAATAGCTGGTTTCCAACCCCCTGTTTACTTAGAGTACAGTCTAAGTAAACAAAAACTCTTTTGGGTTAATGGTAGGGAACGAGAAGAGGTTCTTTTACGTTCACAAGAACGAACTCTAGTTCATTATATGGCAGAGCGCAATCAGGCAAAGAATAATCAGCCTGTGGTATGTGAGTATACAAGTGTGATTGCCAATAACTCTTATCCAACAGAACTCATTAGAAAGCTATACGTCATTATCAAGGAGGATGGAAAAACAGATCAGGCGGCAGGTGAGGCTTATGTTAACATGCTCAAGAGTTGTGAAGGTAAAAGTATTTTAAGAAATGCGGGGTTTGTTCCCGCCGAATAAAATACGGACGCAAAAGCATTATGCTGATAGTTTCCCTCTATGGGCGGAAAAAGGTATGTTTTTGTATTTGGTCATTTTTTAATAATGTTGGTACAATTTTCACAGCGCTCAAATCAGGAGAGTCACTGATGATTTCAGATGAAATGGGCAGGCAACTGCACAATCGCTCAACATTGGGCAAACAAATCACTAACTTGGAAAAAGAGCAGCTAGATGCTTGGTATGCAAAGCTAGATGCAATTGAAAACAAGTTGCTAAGTGAAAATGCTGACTCTCAAATTTCCAGCGCAAAAATGCCAGATCAGATTGAAGCATGCTTAAATCAGTTAACATTTGTAACTCAGCGCATTCAGCAAATATCTAGCGAAAATGATGACTTACGCCAAGAAATTAGTGCATTACGGCAACAATTGGCAGTTCAACGTTCAGCATGACTCTATCAAAAGAAGTAAGAGAACAAGTTCAGCAACGAGCAAACTATGCCTGCGAATTTTGTGGGGTGAGAGAAACTGACGTAGGAGGATCTCTAACAGTCGATCACTACCAACCTCAGTCAAGAGGAGGTTCTGACAATTTAGAAAACCTAATTTATGCTTGCGCTTGTTGTAATCAATATAAGCAAGATTTCTGGAGTACGGATGAGTCTTTACCAAAATTATGGAATCCACGCTCTGAAGACTACAATAAACATTTTATTGAGTTAGAGGATGGGCAGTTGCTGGCTCTGACTACAACAGGAGAATTTACTTGCAAACGGTTACGACTGAATCGTCCACCGTTAATTGCCTACCGCCTTCAACGCCGTCACCAAACAGAAGAAACTCGTTTACTAGAACGATACCGAGATTTAGTTTTGTTGCTAACTCAATTAAATGCTCAATTAACAATTTTAGTCACAGAACAGCAAGCTCTCTTGAAAGAACAAAGAGAGATATTACAAGCATTACTTCGGAATAAATTTGATAGTTTCTAATGGCAATCTCTATCAAGTAATTGGAGGTTGTTAAATTCATTTTTTCCTCCTAAAGTACATCTGGAAGACAGCTATTTAAAGAGGTTTTTCCCAATATCAATGTTCGTGTTGAAACATATGGGAACGTCCTAGCAGCAACTGCTTTTATCCAAGGGCTAGCAACAGAAGAATTGCACAAACAAGAATTAGATCGCCGCGATCACTGTTCAGGGTAAGCGCAAGAAAAAAAGTCCGATTGTGTGGTTAGATTGGTAGAGCGGT
>CAZZVG010001311.1:0-2210 GCA_964657295.1 Iningainema sp.
ATTTTCAGGGTGGGCATATGTTCTACACCTGGGATGAATCGCGTCGGCAATGGTTGGCTGAGATGAAAGCTTTCTACCAGAACGCGACGACCTAAGTTTAATCGCGCTCTTTCTTTTCTGCTTTCGTCTTATAAACAAAGGTGCGCGACAACAATTAGCACATTAGACATGGAGTGAAAATGATTGTAGAGACGTAGCACTGCTACGTCTCTACAAGGGTTTCAGACAACAAATAATTAAATTCGGTCGATGTCTATTTAATTACATCTGCTGTCATTATAGGAGAAAGCGGAAGTTCTGCTTAGGCGAATTTACGTAATCAGAGTTACTTCCCCAGTGTCCAGATCGTAACGACCACCCACAATTTTTAGTTTGCCTGACTGCATTAGTTGAGTTAGGATGGTTGAGGTTTGCTTCAATAGACATCTCCAAAATAGAACCGTTTTGTGGTAAAAGAGTATAAAAGTATCTTTTTACTACAAAAACATGAGTGACATACTAAGTTACATTCAAAACAATCCCCAAGAAACGCAGCGATTAATAGGTGTAAAATATGAGCAACTAGAACAACTAATACAACAGGCGATCGCCTTACACACCCAAAAACAACAAGACATAGAAGCAAAGAAAGTTAGAATTATAAATAAAGGTGGTGGTCGGAAAGTAAAAACAACTACAGAAGACCAAATTATTTTAACTTTAACATATTTAAGACACCTTACAACGTTCCAATTATTAGGTATACAGTTTGGAGTGAGTGAATCAACCGCCAATGATACATTTAATTACTGGTTTCCAATTCTACAAGAACTCTTGCCATCAAGTTTACTTGAACAGGTAAAAAAAACGCTAGTGATTGTGAAATAGTTAAGGAAATTTTAACTGAATATGAATTAATAGTGGATAGCTCGGAACAGCCACGGGAAAGACCAGGGCAGTATCAAGAACAGCAGGATTATTACTCTGGAAAGAAGAAAATTCATACATTTAAAAATCAAATTACTGTTCTACCTAATGGTCAAGATATTGTTGATATAATTGCGGGACTTCCCGGACCAAAAAGTGATATAGCTTTATTTCGTCAAGGGCAAAAAGACTTTGAATCAAATCAAAAATTTCAAGGGGATCTTGCTTATATTGGAGAGCCATCAATTAAGACTCCTACAAAAAAGCCAAAAAAATGAGAATTAAGCCTCTTCCAAAAAAAGAAAAATAAAGAAATGGCTTCAGACAGAATATTTGTGGAACATTTGATTCGGCTCTTAAAAATATTTAGAGTTGCGTCTGAAAGATTTAGATTAAATCCTACTAAATACGAAAAAATAATTATGACGATATGTGGACTTGTAAGATTCCGAATAGGAGCGTTAGTCTTATAAATATAAAATGGCGTGATTTTTATTCGTTAAAATTGGCGTGCATGGATACTTATTTTTACCTTATTATCAACAGTAAGTGTCTCAAAACCTCATTTTTGCGTTGAGAGTGACTGATATTCCCGATTGGCGATCGCCCATTGAAAGCCAGTCATAGAGAGCCATTGGTATTTTTCGGAGATGTCTAATGTTTCAACTTGATATTGAACATTGGCGATGACTACATTATCAACCAAATCGCCAGACCTACCTCTTACCTTGGTCACAGCTGGTTTAATATCCTCAACAAAAGTACCCATCCTACCAGGAAGTGGTTCGCCTTTTACCGCTGCGGTTACTGCACCACACCTTTTATGTCCCAAAACCACGATCAGGGGAGCACCTAATACCATTGTCGCAAATTCCAGGCTACCTATACCCTCAGTAGTCACGACATTCCCAGCCACGCGGACGACAAACAAATCCCCAAATCCCTGATCAAAAATAATTTCCGAAGGTACCCGTGAATCAGAACAACTTAGCATTGCCGTAAACGGATGCTGAGCTTTAGCAATTGATTGCAAACGTGCCAGTGATTGGTTGGGGTTTTCACGCTTTTGCTGCACAAACCGTTTATTCCCATCCACCAATCGTTTCAAAGCTTCATCAGGACTAAGTGTTTCAGGGTTTGGTTGAGCAGCAGGACTGACGGGTTTAGGGTTTTATTGAGCAACAGCTTGCTGTATGCCCCAGAGTTCACGAACACCAGCAGTAGCCGCCAGACTAGCCCCTCCCACGCCTCTTTCAAGGGTAGGTATTTAAGAAAGTCGCCAAATGAAGGTATGATAGCGATCT
>CAZZVG010001312.1:0-2205 GCA_964657295.1 Iningainema sp.
TGGCACTTAGTCAAGGAATTGACATTCAAATTTCCAGGTGCAAGATATGAGGTAGGCGATCGCAACGTTTTCCAGGCAGAGCGATCGCCTTTTTGATTTGAGCCAGTTTCATGTCGTAGCTCAGGACAAGCTTTTAAACGGTAAATGCATGCTGTTAGCCGATTAAGACACCCCAAGTAGCAGTAGCAACGTTGGAATTATTTTTCTTGCCTCCGTTAGTACCTTCCGTTCGGTTAAGAGGCTTTGAGCCGTGGCTCGCGCGGGTTTCGTATTCCGCCGCTACAAATCCGGCTGGCTTATTTATTTCTTGCTTCTATTATACCGCATATATTCGGCATTTTAAGTCATTGAGTAAGTTGTTTTGATAAATATTATTTATGAATTTCCGCATATATGCGGATAATGCTATTCTAGAGTTGGCGAATACAAACCCCAATGAAAAAGAACAATATTGCTACCCGGTTCCAATCCAAAGGAGTAGGAATCAAACACAGTGCAAAGCCCATCTCTGTCATGCTTCCAGAACACCTGGATGCTTATGTACGCAGTAAACCGAATCGTTCCGAATGGTTGCGGCAAGTTATTGCTGAAGCTGTTGATCGCGAACAAGCCCAGCAAGACAAGTAGGGGGCTGCTCTTCTCACGCATGTCAGCACCCCGCTTTAAAGATGAGAAAGTTTGAAGTTAATATTAACTCTAGAGAATGCAACTATTTTTTATTTAGTAGTTAAAGCAAGGATAACCCTATGCAAAGTGTGTCGTTAAATTATCGTGTTGGTGAGGATGGCATCTTACATTTAGATGTTCCTGTAGGGCTGACTAATACAGATTTAGAAGTTACAGTTACAGTTCAGCCTATAACCCAAACTATTGAAGAGAATGTGCCACAAGGAAAAGGATGGCCTCCTGGTTTTTTTGAGGAAACTTTTGGGTCTTGCAAAGATGACCCTATAGTGATTGATTCTGATGGTGTATTTGATGATAGTGAAGAGCTAACATGAAGTATTTGCTTGATACTAACGTCTGTGTGAAATACCTCAATGGTGAACCTATGACGCTCCTGCGCCGATTACAAGCCACTGATTTAGAAGATATTGCAGTCTGTTCTGTCGTGAAGATGGAGCTTCTTTATGGAGCGATGAAAAGCAGAAATCCCGATGCATCTTGGAGGAGGCAGCAAAGTTTTCTTAAAGTTTTCGTCTCACTTCCCTTCGATGATATTGCAGCTTTAATTGCTGGACGAATTCGTGCTCAACTTGCTCATCTTGGTACACCCATTGGTTTTAACGATTTGTTAATCGCTTCGATTGCTCTGTCTCATGACTTAACATTGGTAACACACAATGTCGGTGAATTTAGTCGAGTGGAAGGGTTGTGTGTTGAGGACTGGGAGAGAGAATAGGCTTTTTTGATTGCGTAGACAAGGCAGGGGCAAGCCTTGTGACATCGCATGGATCAATTCTTGAATGCTTAGATATTTTTACCATCTGCCTACTTTTGTAATTTTGTTGTTAATTTTAGAAAAAAGAAGGTAGATAAATCCCTGTTGTCGTCAACGCCCTTTGCGCAAACGCTGTTTTTTACGAGAATGATTCTCTAAATATCGTTGCAAGATTTTCTCCCTTTGTTCCGGAAGAATAACAGTTGATTTATCCCATCGCAGTACAAAGCACAAACTTTGTTGACTAGGACAAACCATCGACGAGGGCATGTTGATTAATGTGATCCGAACATCAAGACGGCTATATTCATCTGATTGAAATCTGCTCCAAGTTTTTTACTTCGTGTCAATACTAAACCTCCTCCTTCTGGCATACATTCAAAGCATTCTAAGTTGAGGGAGAACTGGCGACCACGAAAAGAAAAATTAGCTAGCGCGACTCTGAGTCCTCTTTCTAATCGCTCTCGATCCTCCCACTCACCGTAAGGTAACAGTAGCGCCAATCCCAAGACAAAGTTTGTCCCCAATCCCTCTTTCATTGCGATCGCTCCCACTGCAGCCAGCACTTTCGGGATGGCATTTTCGTACTTTAACTCTGATAACTTTACCTGCGCCTCAAAATACTTTTGTGCCAAAAATCCGACTGCATAATACTCCTGCTCAAATTCTACCCAAGCTTCATTTTCTGGTTCGGGGCTATTCATTCGACCCGACTCGTATAATTCGATTAATTCTTTGGTCACTCTCATTAGCTCTGGTTCCAT
>CAZZVG010001313.1:0-2201 GCA_964657295.1 Iningainema sp.
CCGAAGGGTAATTCGTAATTGAGGTCCAAGCCCATAGCTTTAGATCTGGAAAAAATTAAGCGCTTTGCACTTGCATCTCTTGCCTGACGGCGCGACTCGTTTGAGTAATAATTACGAATTAGCTTGACCTGATTTCAATGCCCTAGAAACAAGTTTTGTGCAATTACTTGACTTCACTGGCTGCAAACGCAGTAACTTTGCCTTTCTTAACTGCGACGACTACGTCATAAGTTGCACAGTAAGAAAAAGTTACATCGTTAGCTTTATTATAAAGGTTAACAACCATACCCGCTCCGCCTGGTTGAACAGCGATCGGCTCCAAGTCGCCAAAAAAGAAACGACGCAGTTGATCGCCACCACCAAACTGACCCTTATTCTTCATCACCATGTCCAACTTTTGTTGAAAAGTCAAGTTAGTAACCGAGTCTTTTTTTTCTTGAGCCGATGCCTGAGTAAGTGTTGGATGAATTGCCTTCAGTGGAACATCAGAAACCGTGAATAGACCGAACAGGGCAACACTTGTGAGCAAAGATGCGAGTTTCATTTGTGATTCCTTGTCTTTAAGTTATTTCAACTATCCAAAGCATCTCAGTTGCTCATGAAACTCATCTGAAACCGAGTCATAAATTTTCTGAATTTATCCCTTTAAAAAATTTAGTCTAAACTCAGCAGTTTCTCATACTCTCATGGTATTCTTGGTCGGTTCACTGGCAATACGGTTCGGTTAGGCATAGAAAATCCCCCCAACCCCCCTTAAAAAGGGGGGGAATCTAGCCCGATCAAAACCTTATTGAGTTCACGGTTTGCTTTCAGCGTTTTCTCACATCAATCTCACCCTAAGTTAATTAGGGCAGCATAATATCTTTGATAATGCTTTTATTGTAGTGGTATTATTGTGACCAGAGTCAGAAGATTGCATCGTCATATCAACAGAATTCCCGGACAAACTTATCTCTGGCTAGCCATCCTGATTTTTGGATCATCTAGTGCAGTTACCCGAAAGCTGACACAAATTGGTGCGCAACACTTTATAGGTGGTCAAAATCCAATTTCTCTATGTAACGTTTTGTTCGTGGGAAATTTGTGTGCCTTGATGGTTCTGATAGCGATCTACTGGCGACAGTGGAACTTCACTACTTTAAAGCAACTGTCAAGGAAAGATTGGTTCAACTTGATAGCAGTAGCAATCTTATCTGGAGCACTTGCCCCTGGTTTAATTTTCCAAGCACTTGCGTTAACCAATGTCAACAATGTTGTTTTGGTTGGACGCTTGGAACCACCCCTGACGCTGGCTTTATCTGTGTGGTTTTTGAGAGAACGGGTCAATTTTTGGGAAATTGTGGGGGCGATCGCAGCGTTTATCGGCGTCATCCTCACTATCGTCCTTCAGCCCCCAGGGAATGCGATGATGAACGTGGGAGGTTTCCGTTTGGGCATAGGCGAACTTCTGACAGCAGCCGGAGCCATAGCTTCAGCAGCTTCTACTATTATTAGCAAAGGACAGATATCCCAGATTCCCCTAGGAATACACAGTATCTTTCGTACTGCTTTAGGAACTGTAGTATTTTTCTTCTTTGCTTTAGCACTCTATGGCAGCGATCACTTCATGAATGTATTCTCACCGTTCCTTTGGAAGTGGATGTTGTTGTATGGTACGGTGATTGTTGTGGTGGGTCAGTCATTCTGGATCAAGGGCTTGAGAGCTTCCACAGTGTCTGCAGCTTCTTTAGCTGGCTCATTTACCCCGATTGCTGGTATCGTGGCAGCTTATTTGATTCTAGGCGAAGCTCCTACTGTGGCTCAATATATTGGCGGCAGCTTGATTTTAGTCGGTATTTTCTTGAGTCAAATTGGCATCCGGCGTCAGACCGCTACCATTGCAATGACTGTAGAATCAAGAATTGGCTTTAAGGGGATTTGAAAGTGGTTAGCGCATCTATGAGTTTGGAATACCAATTTAGGTCTTGACCAACAGATGTACGACGATGAAGTAGAAGTTGACCCGGACTTGGTTGCGCGTCCGCTTGATTGCGATTAGATGACTTGCTAATGGCTACACGGCTTGCTAGCTTGAGCTTAGTGGGATGGCGTATCTTTGGCTGACTAGTTCGCACGATCGTGGCTCGCGCAGGGCATACAGAGGTGAGGATGCGATCCAGCGTATAAAGATATAATGAATTAATTATTAATTAATTTAGTAA